>NZ_JOJF01000005.1:0-288954 GCF_000720265.1 Nocardia sp. NRRL WC-3656
TACCAGGCCACAATCCACATCGCCGTGATCAACCAATGGCTCAGACACTCGTGAAAAGCGAGCCCGCACCCACCCTCACCACTTCGAGACAGAACCTAGCCGCGGCCGGCGTTGCGGGCCGTGCCGCGGTGGGCGGGCACGGTGGTGGGGTCTTCCGGCCAGGCGTGTTTGGGATAGCGGCCGCGCAGGTCCGCGCGCACGCGGGGCCAGCCGGTGCGCCAGAACGAGGCGAGATCCGCGGTGACCGCGACCGGGCGCTGAGCGGGTGAGAGCAGATGCAGCACGATCGGGACGCGGCCGTCGGCGAGGCGCGGTGCGTCGGTCCAGCCGAAGATCTCCTGCACCTTGATCGCGAGCACCGGCGGATCGGCGGAATAGTCGATGCGGGCGCGGCTGCCGGATGGAACCTGCACGCGTTCCGGTGCCAGTTCGTCGATGCGCGCCGCGTCCGGCCAGGGCAGCAAGCGGCGCAGAGCCTGTGCGGTATCGATGCGTTCGAGATCGGCGCGGCGGCGGGCGGCGGCGAGTTCGGGGCCGAGCCAGGTGTCGGCGGCCGCGAGCAGCGCCTCATCGTCGACCGCAGGCCACGGGTCACCCAGGGTTCGGCGGAGGAAGTCGAGGCGCTGACGCAGGGCGGTCGCCTCGGCGGGCCAGCTCAGCAGGCCGAGCCCCGACGAGGCCAGCCCGCGGCGCAAGGCGGCGCCGAGCAAATCCGGATCCGGATCGCGAATGGGCTTCTCCGACAAGGTGATCGCATCCAGTCGTTCGACCCGCCGCGCCACCACATCGCCGTCGACCCACTCGACCTCGTCGGTGGTCGTCAGCAGATCCGAGGCTGCGCGGCGGGCCAGGCGCTCGTCCGCGACCGCGGCCAGCCGGATGTACCCCTCGGAACGCCCGGGGTCGCGGGTGGCGACACCGACCGCCAGCCATTCCGGATCGGCGGTTCCCGAGTCGGGCGGCAGTGTGACCGCGGTTCCGCCGGCCATGAGATAGCTCGCCGAGCCGGGGGCGCGTCGGCGCGCCAACCGTTCCGGATATGCCAGCGCCACAATATAAGCGGGATCATCGGCCCCGTCCGGCCCGTCGACCGTTCGGGCCAGCCGCTCGGCCTCGCGTCGCCAGCGCACCGGCTGCTCACGCCGGAGCCGGCGCAGGCCCGCGGTGAGGTCGACCCCCGAGATGAGGGTGTCGTCGTCGAGGACGGCGACGACTTCCGCAGCCGGTCGCGCCCCCACCTCGGCCGCTCCGTCGAGTAACGCGCGCGCCAGCCGCGGATGCAGTCCGATGCGGGCCATGCGCCGCCCGCGGTCGGTCACCGCACCGCCGGAGTCCACGGCACCCAAGGCGTGCAGCACATTCCGGCCGGCGGTCAGCCCACCGGCGGGCGGCGGATCCCACCAGCTGAGACCGTGACCGTCCGCCGTGCCCCAGCAGGCCAGTTCCAGTGCGAGCCGGGCCAGGTCGGCGGTGCGGATCTCCGGTTCGGGATAGGCGGGCAGGGTGGCGTGCTCGTGCTCCGTCCAGCATCGCCACACCCGGCCCGGCGCCTCGCGCCCGGCCCGCCCGGCACGCTGGTCGGCGACGGCCGCCGAGACGCGGACCGTGGCGAGTCCGGACAGCCCCCGCGCCCGATCGATGCGTGGCACGCGGGCAAGGCCCGAATCCACCACGGCACGCACGCCCGGCACCGTCAGGCTCGACTCCGCCACCGCCGTGGCGAGCACCACGCGCCGCCGAGGTCCGGGACGCAAGGCCGTGTCCTGGCTCGCCGCGGAGAGTCTGCCGTGCAGCGGAACGATATCCACGCCGTCGTGGCCGTCCAAAAGGGCGGCGACTCTTCGGATTTCGGCCGCACCGGGAAGGAAGACCAGCACGTCGCCGTCGATTTCGGCCAGTGCGGTGCGGGTGGCGCGTGCGACCTGTGCGTCGATTCGCTCCCGGGGCAAGGGCGGGACGTAGGTTGTGGCCACGGGAAAGGTCTGCGCGTCGACCCGCACCACCGGCGCCGCGTCGTCCGCGCCCAGCAGCGCCGAAAGGCGTTCGGCGGCAACGGTGGCCGAGGTGGCGAGGACCCGCAGGTCCGGCCGCAATCCGGCCCGGGCGTCCAGCAGCAGCGCCAGCAGCAGATCCGCGTCCAGATGGCGCTCGTGACATTCGTCGAGGACGACCACGTCGACCCCCGCCAGCTCCGGATCGTCCTGCAGGCGGCGCACCAGCAAGCCGGAGGTCACGACCTCGATGCGGTTCCGCCGCCCGACCCGTCGATCCCCGCGGACCGAGTAGCCGACGGTTTCGCCCACCTGCTCGCCGAGCAGCGTAGCCATCCGCGCGGCCGCGGCCCGTGCCGCCAGCCGCCGCGGCTCGGCTACGAGCACCCGGCCGGAGTTGTTCGCCGCCAGCGCCAACGGCACCAACGTCGTCTTTCCGGTGCCCGGTGGCGCGACCAGGACCGCGGTCTCGCGGTCGGCCAACGTCGTGACGAGATGATCGAGAACTGCCCGGACGGGCAGATCGGGAAGTTCGAGTGCGATCACCGCAGCCCCAGCATGCGCATCGCGGTGTCGCGCGCGGCCGCGCGGTCGGTCTTGCCGCCCGGGCCGAGGTCGAGCCCGTCCACCACCACGACATATTCGGGCGTGTATTCCTTGGTCACCCCGCGCGATGCGAGCCGGGTCGACAGACCGGGCGCGTCCAGGGTCGCGCCGTCGGCGAGCACGACCACGGCGCAGACGCGTTCGCCGTAGACGTCGTCGGGAACACCGACGACAGCGACGTCGGTGACCGAGTCGTGCTCGCGCACCAGCTCCTCGATTTCGGGGATCGAGACGTTCTTGCCGCCCCGGATGACGAAATCCGATGTCCGCCCGACCACCCGCACCCGGTCGGTCTCGTCGATCTCGACGATATCGCCGAGCAGTGTCCACCCGTCGGGTGTGTAGAGCTCGGCGTCGGCGGCCGGGTCGTCCCAGTACCCGGCCGACACCAGTGGCCCGCGCACCGCCGGCCGGCCGCGGCGGACCGCACCGGCCACGTCGGCGCCGGCATCGTCGAGCACGCGCACGTTCATCGCGTCGAGAGTCCGGCCGCAGGTGCGCAGTCTGGTGTCGATGTCGTCGTCGAGGGTGGTCCGGCTCACCGCGCCGCTCTCGTTGGAGCCGTAGAACTGCAGGACCTTCGCGCCGGTCCGTTCCTCGAACGCGCGGGCATCGCGATAGGGAACGGGCTCACCGCCGGTGTACAGCACCCGCAGGCTCGACATGTCATGGCGCTCCAGCGCCCCGGAACGCAACAGCATCTTGAATTGCGTACTGACGCAGCATAATACGGTGACCCGCTCGCGCTCGATGAGCATCGCGGTCTCCTCGGCGTCGAAGCGCGCGCCGACGACGACCGGTATGCCCAGCAGGGCGGGCAGGAAATGGGCGGACCACAGGCCGAATCCGTACGGCGCCGGGACCACCGAGCAGACGATGTCCCGCGATCCGATTCGAGCGCCCAGCATCGCCTCGCGCGCGAAGGCCGTCCATCGTCGCTCGGTGTGCGCGACGATCTTCGGCGTCCCGGTCGTCCCCGACGTCGAATTGAGGATGGTCACCTGCGATGGTGTGAAAGACACTGTGGCGGAATATGTTTCGGTCGTTGACGCCGTGCCGGGACGGTGGTTCGCGACGGCGCCGGACTGCTCGTCGACGACGAGAACGTCGCCCAGTATCACTCGCTCGGCCTCGAGTTCCCGGACCAGCGCCTGCCAGGATCGGCCTCGGATTTCGGGCACGGTGACCAGCGTCGACGCCTCGGTCCGGCGCATCACGTGCGCGATCTCGCGCACGCCGGATCGCACCCCGACGGCCGCGGCGATGCGTCCCGCGCGGTAGCACCCGCACAGCGCCGCGTGGACGGACGCGGTATCCGGGAGCAGCAGCGCGACCCGCGAACGGGGACCGCCGGGAGTAGAACGCAACGCCGCACAGATCGTGTCCGCCGACCGGTCGTATTCGCTCCAACTGGTCGGCCCACCGGTAGTGACGAATGCGGCCCGGTGCGGAATCCGCTGCGCCCAGATGCGAACGATGTCGCTGATCGCGTGGTCGGTGTACGACTCCGGCGTGGTCGCGAAACTGCCCGGCACGATCGACTCCGCAGCGCGGTTCGTCATGATCACCTCACTCACCTACCGCCACCGATGTCGCATCCTCAACCGTAGCCACCGCGTCCCGGCGCGCTGCGCAGCGGTCAGAAGATCGCGACCGGGGCGACCGGACTGCCGGTGGCACCGACGAACGGTTCCGGCATCGCCGACAGCAGGAAGTCGTAGCGGCCTTCCTCGGCACACACCCGGGACAGGTCCTCGAGATTCCAGTTCTGGCCCTGCAGCATGCCCATCTCGACCAGGTGCAGGGCATGCACCGCCAGCCATGGGCCGTCGGCTTCGGGCGGGCAGATCTCGAAGGTGAGGGTGTCGGTGGCGACGGCGGCGACGTCGCGGGCGTGGAACCATTCCGGGCAGCGCACCGACAACCCCGGTGACGGCGTCCCGTAGCCCTCGCGGTCGCCCGCCAGATAGAGCCGCATCTGCCCGGTGCGCACCAGCACCACATCCCCGGCCCGCACGCTCACCTGCGCCATCGCCGCGGCGGCGTCGAGATCCTCCGGCGAGACGGCGTGATCGCCGGCCAGCCGGTCGACTCCGCGGGCGCGGGCGACGTCGAGCAGCAGCCCGCGCGACACCAGATGCGGCACCTTCTCGATACCGCTGAATCGGGCGCCGCGGTGGGCGGTGATCGAGTCGGCGGGTCGGCCGTTGTAGAGACGCCCGGCGTAGGAGACATGTCCGAGGCCGTCCCAGTGCGTGCCCGCCTGCAACCCCATGGTGATCGAATCGTCGCTGGTCGCAATCGTGCCGGGCCCGAACATCTCCCAGTTCAGGGCAACCATGGTGTGCAGCGGATTCACTCGTCCCGGCACGAGTCCGGTCTGCACGCCACGCTGATGCAGCGGCAGTGCCAGCCCGACTCGCCGTCCCGTGCGCACGGTCGCCGCGGCGGCCCGGACCACCTCGTGGGTGACGAAGTTGAGGGTGCCGATTTCGTCGTCGGCGCCCCAGCGTCCCCAGTTGTTCACGCGCGCCGCGATCTCACGAAAGACAGACATGTCCGGCATGTGCGCACGGTACCGGCGGTCCCGTGGGTTGCCAATCTTTCACTCCCACTGAGCGAAACGGCCGTTCGGGCCGTCCGGCGGTCAGCCGACGGGCGGCCACACGGGGGCCGTGCGCCACGGGCGTGCCTGCTCGAGTTGTGCCGCGACCTGCAGCAGCAGATCTTCGCGGCCGAAGGCGGCGACCAGTTGAATGCCGACCGGCATTCCGGCACTGTCGGTGCCCAGCGGGAGCGAGATCGCCGGCTGCCCGGTCACATTGAACGGGCTCGTCATGCCGCTGAACGACAGCGCGTGCTCCCACAACGACGCCGGGTCCGTGGTGTCGAGCAGGCCGAGCGGCGCGACGACCGTCCCCAGCGTCGGCGTGAGCAGCAGGTCGTGGTCCGCGAAATAGCCGCCCAGCGTGGTGGCCGCCGTCTCGAGGTCGCGCAGTGCGCGGACGTAATCGCCCGCACTGTCCTGATTCGCGGCGTCGTACATCATCCGGGTCATCGGTTCGAGGTCGTCGTCGCGCACGTCGCGGCCGAGCGCTGCCAGCCGCGCCTTCACATCCACCGCGACCGGCACCGCCATCAGATACTGCAACCCGCTCATGATTTCCTCGAAGGGAAAGTCGGGCGCCTCGTCCACGACGTCGTGGCCGAGATCGGTGAGGACGCCGGCGATATCTCGCGTCGCCGCAACACAATCGGGATGTATGGCAGCGCCCGAAGGCAGCGTCGTCGCGATCCCGATGCGCAGGTGCCCCGGATCGATGCGCATGGCGTCGACGTAGCGCATCGACGGCGCGGCGATGACGTACGGATCGCCGGGGACGGCACCGGCGCCGATATCGAGCAGCATCGCCGTATCGCGCACGCTGCGGGTGACGGCGTGGTTGACGCTCATCGGCGCGGCCAGCAGATTCCGCGCCGGATAGGCGGGCACCCGGCCGCGGCTGGGTTTGAGACCCACCAGCCCACACGACGACGCCGGGATGCGGATGGAACCGCCGCCGTCACTGGCATGACCCGCGGGCACGATTCCGGCGGCCACCGCCGCCGCCGAGCCGCCCGAGGAACCGCCGGCCGAGTGATCGAGGCGGTGCGGGTTGCGCGTCGGCCCGAACAGCAGCGGTTCCGTGCTCGCGTTCAACCCGAATTCCAGTGAATTCGTCTTGCCGATGATCACCATGCCGGCGCGCCGATACCGTTGCACCAGTTCGGAATCCGCGGCGGCGACAGCGTCGGCGAACAGGCGGGAACCGTTGGTCGTGGGCAGCCCCGCGACGTCCATGTGCAGATCCTTGATCACGAACGGGATCCCGCGCAGTGGCCCATCGGGTAGCCCCGCGGCCACCTCACGACGCGCCTCGTCACCGCGCTCGCTCACCACCGCGTTGATCGCGGGATTGCGCTCCGCGAGCCGGCTCAGGCTGAATTCGAGCACCTCCTCGGCCGACACGTCGCCGGCCTCGATCGCCGCGGCCAGTCCTGTCATGTCGGTGGTATCGAACAGATCCCGCATCGAAGTCCCTATCAGTCGTGCCGTCCCGAGAATCGCGAGTCTGGTCCTACCAACCATCGGGCCCTGGACGGACCGGTATTCCGCCTACCGGGATCTGCCGTTTCCCGCGCGTCGAGGATTTGACGGCGGCGCGGCGCGGTGAGCTACGGTGTCAGGCGATGACTACCGGGACGGCTTCACGCCACACACAGATGGGTTACCCGGTGCTCTGCTGAGCGCCCTGCGAGCCGATACGGGCTCGCATATCGACTGCTGCGGTATCGCGCGGGCTCCGCCTTCGTCGTGTTGATCACAAACCTCAACGACGACAGAAGGATTCGATAATGACTGAAACACACGGCATCTCGGTAGACGTGCAGACGCCCGACGGTGTCGCCGACGCCTACCTCACCTCCCCCAACGATGGCGCCGCCCATCCGGGAGTGCTGGTGGTCCAGGACGGTTTCGGGCTACGCCCCAGCCTGCGGGCGCTGGCCGACCGGATCGCCGCCCACGGCTATACCGTCCTGCTTCCCAACGCCTACTACCGTCACGGGCGTGCACCGGTGATCGAGTTGCCGGACTACATCGACCCGGCGCGGCGACCCGAGATCTTCCAGCAGGTCTTCCCGATGATCCGCGACCTCACAGCGGATTTCTGGCGCTCCGATGCCGCCGCCTACCTCGACTGGCTCGCGGCATCGCCGAAGGTCACCGCGGGCAAGGTAGGCGTCACCGGCTATTGCATGGGCGCCCGCCTGGCGGTACTGACCGCCGGCATGTTCCCCGACCGGATCGCGGCGGTGGCCGGATTCCACGGCGGACCGCTCGTCACCGACGCCGCCGACAGTCCGCACCGCAGCGCCGGAAACATCGCGGGCGAACTGTATTTCGCCCACGCCGGCGAGGACGACCACATGACCCCCGAACACATCGGTGCGTTCGACAAAGCACTCGCCGACGCCGGTGTCCGCCACCGCACCGAGGTCTACGAAGGTGCCCACCACGGGTTCACCCAGGCCGACACCTCCGCCTACGACGCCGAAGCCGCCGAACGCCACTACCGCGAACTCCTGGCCCTGTTCGACCGCAACCTGCGCCGGTAGGTCGAGAACACGGACCCGCGACTGGGTGCGACGCCGGATGGATGGGAGCCGAGTATCCGGGCTCGGCGGCAACGCCGACAACACCGAGCCCGGATATCGCCCTACCGACGCCGCAGTCACCTCCCCTGACGACTACTTGGGCGCGACCAGCTCCAGCGCGATATTGTCCGGATCCCGAAACTCCAGTATGTAACTGACACCGATGTCCTTGATGTCCTCATGCGCTATCCCGCAGGCGTCCAGATGCGCTGCGGCGGCTTCCAATTCGGCGAGCGACGCGACAGTGAAAGCAAGATGGTCGAGACCGACACGATTCTCGTCGAAACGGTCGGAACCAACCGGCCGCAGCCCGATCAAACCGTGTTCCATCTTGTAGATCACCCCGCCGAAGAGAAAACCGAGACGCTCACGCGTCTCCTCATCCGCATCGGCCGGAACCTCCAGCGCCACAGGCCAGCCGAATACCTGCTCGTAGAAGGCCCGCGACCGGCCGATATCGCACACCGTGAGACGGACGTGAGCAACAGATCCCGTAGCAATCGCCATAACGATCATGCTCGCACGCCGCCTCCCTACCCGCAGGTTCCCGGCCGCCGACTACCGGCCGCGCGCATCGGCCCATCGCCCTCGGATATCGGGATACTCCGCGTGGAGGTCGCCGCCGAACAGCTTCCAGTAGAAGGCGTTCATCTTCGCGGCAGCGGGTGCGTGCCGGGTCAAGATCGCGCCGATCACCGGTGGCACGTCATCCGGTATACGCCCAGCGGCACACTCGAGTACGTACTCATTGCGGGCGACCGGACCGCTGCTGGACGGTGTCGGTACACCGCAGACATCGGTCACCATCCAGTTGACCAGTCGCATGGCGGCGTAGCCGGCGTCATGTGCGACGTGTCTTTTCGTGAAGCCGTGCTCAGCGGTCGACAGGGCGAATCGTGGCGATATGGCCAGCCCGAAGTCGCTGAGATAGATCCGTTCCATATCGGTGCGAATGTTGCCGAAATGCCCGTCCATGTGCAGCAACTCCCGATCCCGGAGAAACGTCACGATCTCCGAAAGCTGCCGCTCGAGTGCGACGGCCCTGTCAACCGGGTCCTCCCGTAGCCAGTCCGCCAACGGATGGGGGATGTACTCGCAGAACAGCACAAGGCTGCACTGAGCGGCGGCTAGCGCTTCGAGACGGGCCCGCACGGCTCGGCTGCCACCCTGGGCGGTGACCACGGTGTCGATGTCGGCGTGTTCGGCTGTGACCGGCGACCGGCCGGGGAGCACCCGCCAGTGGTAGAGGATCGGGAAGGATTGCGTCTCGCCGGCCAGAACGGCATCCGTGACGATAATGTTCGCCGTCAGCTCGCGCCAGGCGTTGACACTCGGGCCGCCGATACCGTATTGGCAGAACATCGGCAGGTCGAACAGGTTCGCCGTGGAGCCAGAGTTGGCGACCTCGCGGTCGGTCAGCGGGATCCGCTTGGTGAACACCGGCACGCCGTCGACGTCGACCAGCGCCGCGCCACCACCGACACCCACGCTGACGACTCGACCGGTGCCTACCAACTCGGCGAGCTGGAGATCGCTGCAAGACGCCAGGAATGCCGAGATTTCTTGATAGCGGGCGGTTCTGGCACTTGTCATCGCACGATTGTGGCACCGGACAGGCGCCTCGAACGTGGTCAGACCGGGGCTTCGGTGGGCCGACCGTGCAGCAAGGCCTGCAGTTGTTCGGTGTGGCCCGGTAGCTCCACGTCGGTCAGGCCGGTGATCAGATCCCGCAGAGGTAGTGGCTGATCGACCAGCACGGTGTCGTTGGAGAGCAGACGAGTCGGAACCGGGGTGTCGAGTTCGGTTTCGCTGAGGGCCGGGCCGGAGAGGCTGCAGAGGACCTCGGCTTGCCGGCGTAGGCGGTCCCGCAGGCCGGTGCTGTCGCCGGCAAGCTCCACGACACGGTCGATGGTCCAGATATCGAGGGCATTGCGGTTGTCGTAGGTGGTGTGCCGGCCCGCGGCGACGGCCGACGCGGCAGCAATGGTGGCGGCGGTGATCAGGCAGACGTGCCCGAGGATCCGGTCGGCATTCCATTCGCCTGGTGCGGGGGCGATCGTCTGGGGCGAATCGGCTACGGCGCCGGCGGCTTCCAGAAGCGTGCGGTAGGCGCCGCTCAACGCGGTGGTGTCCAACATGGAGAAATTATGCAGGCATTCACCTGCATAATTCAACCTGGGGTTGTCCCAGAAGTGCATGCCGACCGCCGGCGACTCTGTTCGCCGAGCGTGATTGCGGCGAGCATGTGGCGGTCACGCCTGGGCCAGGAAGCGAATAGCACTCGACCTACGGCTCGAGGGAGATTCGGCGAACTGCCGGACCGGCTGGGTGGAAACCGGCATCCACAATGTGCTGCTCGGATTGTCGAGTCACCCCGCGGGTTCGGACTCGTGCAGAGTCACGGTGCGGTCGGCGGTTTTCAACGTCAATGTCGCGCCGTCGAGACTCCATGTCGGGCTTGCTTGCAGGAGTGAAATCGCCCATTCGTCGGCTCCGGCGCGGTCGCCTACGCACGCCATGCGAGTTGCGGCGAGGGGGCCGGTGTGGAGGGTGTTCCCAGTCAGGTCGGCGGAGCCCATGAGGGTGTTGCAGCCGGCCGTGGCGCTGAGGTGACCCTCGGTGAAGCTCAGGCGGAGCGGGCCGTCGCCGGGGATTCGCGGGCCTTGGACGTCGGTGGAGACGTAGGTGTGGCCCACGGGAGTGGCGGGCGTGGAATCCGTTGGGGCGGAATCGTTTCCGGAGGAGCAGGCGGCGCCTGCCGCCAGCACGGCCAGGACCGGAACGATTCGCAGGATATTCGCCGACATGCTCCGATGGTAGCCGCCGGGTGGGGCGGATCAGCTGTTCGCGTTACCGGCCTGCCACGTGGTCCACGGGACTTCCCAGTCGCCGTAGGTGTCCCATACGGGCAGCGGCTGCCCGCCCGAGTTGGTGATCTCCACGACGTCGCCGACGCCGAAGTGGTCGAAGAACCACTGGGCGTTGTCGGGTGAGAGGTTCACGCAGCCGTGCGACACGTTGCTGGCCCCCTGCTGCCCCACCGACCAGGGCGCCGAATGGACGAATTCGCCGTCGTTGGAGATCCGTTCGTCCAGGTCCACCTTCTCGCGGTAGTACCCGGGCTGGCCGGCGCAGACCCCGTAACTGCAGGAGTCCATGATGATCGACGGCGATTTCTCCGAAATGACATGTGGCCCTTCGTGCGACGGGAACCCGGGCGAGCCGAGACTCATCGGCATCTGGTTCACCTGCGCGCCGTTGTGCAGGATCGTCAGCTGTTCGGTGTTGCCGTCGGCCTGCGCGATCCAGGAGTCGTGCACCGTGTAGTCGGCGCTGTTGTTCTCGGCGCCGAACACCCCGTCGCCGAGGTCGAGACCGAAGACGTCGGCTTCGATATGGATCTTGGTGCCCGGCTGCCAGTACTGCGCGGCGCGGTAGTGCACATCCTTGTCGTCGACCCAGTACCAGGCGCCCGGCTGCGGTGGCGTGACGGTGACCTTCAGATGCTTCTGCACCTCGGCCTTGTTCGCCACCGCCGCGGTGAACTGGAACACCATCGGCTGCCCGACCCCGATCCCGGTCTGGGCGACCAGATCGGGCGCGGGCACCACATTCGCGTACGCCTTGTGACCGGCGTCGATCGTGGCCACGGTGAATGTCTTGTTCGTCGCGACCTGGGCGAGGTTCACCGCTTGGGCGTCGACGCGGTAGGTGGTCCCGTAGCTCAGCGGATCCTTCGAGGTCCAGCTGCGATGGTCGGCACCGAAATCGCCGGCGACCGCTTTACCGTCCCCATCGGTGACGGTGACCTTGGTCAGCATGCCGTCGGCGGAGTTCACCACGAGGGGCGTCGCCGGATTGAGCGGTCCGTGGTCGGCCGCGGGCACATCGATCGTCGCGGGCGCGGTGATATCGGGCCCCTTGGACACCGGCGCCGACGACGTGCCGCCATTCGAGCCGCCACATCCGCCGACGAGCACGACGATCGCCGTCAGCACCGCCGACACCACCAGTAGAGATCGACGCCTGCGCACGTCCTCACCGCCTCTGTCTCGCACCCTCGCATGCACAGCGCCCACCCGGGACACAGCACCCTCCAGTCCACACCATCAATTCGGTGTCGCACCGCAGCAGCAGAGTACGTGTCGTCGCCGCCCGCCGCGCGCCCGGCATGGCCGGACCAGGTGTTTTGCCGCATTCGTGGCATTCGGTGACGGATGATGCGGGCTCACCCGTGACGGGTGATTGCGCGCGGACAGTGCGGCCTCATAGTGGAGCGATCTTCGCGATTCGTCGAGGAAGGTGACCGATGCCCAGGCGAGAGCGCTTCCGGTGGCGGACCGCCGCGGGCGCGGTCGGCGACTACATCCGGCACGCGCCCGGCACCTACATCTGGCTGGCCATCCTGCTGGTGTCCACACTCGTGGTCCGGCACCTGTCTCCCGATCAGGCCGAGATCCTGCTGGGCAACCGCTCGACCAATCTGCATCATCTGCGCGAGGATCCGGTGCACGTGCTGATCTCCAGTGCGTTCTGGCTCGCGGGCGGTGGCTGGTTCGGCTACGCGGTCAGCTACACCCTCTTCCACGCCCAGGCCGAACGCTGGCTGGGAACGCTGCGCTGGCTGGCGGTGGTGGTGATCGCGCACGTCGGCGCGACCTATATCAGCGAGGGCGTGCTGTATTGGGCTATTCATCACGGTTACGCACCCGAATCCGCGGTGAACACCCTCGATTACGGCGTGAGCTACGCCTTGGCGGGTGTGATCGCCGTGCTGGTGTATCGGATCGCGAAGCCGTGGCGGTACGTGTATCTACTCGGAGTGGTGGTGTTCTACGCGATTCCGGTCTTCGCGAACCGAACCTTCACCGACATAGGGCATTTCAGTGCGATGGTGCTCGGCCTGGCCTGCTACCCGCTGACCCTGGGGCGGCCGGGCGTGTGGGATCCGGAGGTGGCGGTGCGTGGGCTCGCCGGGTCCGTGCGACACCGGTAATCACACCGCCGGGCCGTCTTCGCGACAAGGATTGGATTCAGCGCGATCCAGAGTGCTGACCCCGCATCGGAATTCCCCTAGCGTGACGTTTCGCCCATCCAGAGCGATCGAGAGACCCGGCTCCACGACGTCGCAGCAACCCGCCGACTGGGTGTGGGTGCTACCGCCGGGACCGGCCGACCACTTCCAGCCGTCCACCCGGCACGACTACGCCACCTACGGCCGGGCGGGGTGGGAGGTCGCCGTCTCCGCCGAGGCCGAGCAGACGACACTGTTCGGCCGCAAGCAGCCGCAGGACGACACCTCGCTGTGGCGGGAGGCCGACGAGGCGATCGAGGTGGTGACCCGGCTGTGGGACAGCTGGGAGGACGACGCCGAGATCCGCGATCTCGCGACCGGCCGGTTCACCTTTCGGGCGGGCGGGCCGCCTGGAACGCGGTCACCTCCTCCGACGCGTTCACCGGCGAGAATTTCCGCCGTGGCGGCTATCTGGACCACTCGCAGCGTTACGTGCGCGCGGCGGAGGTGGTCGACGCGACCCGCGCGATCTGGGACAGTCGCGCCGGCGGGGCGCCGGTCGTCGACCGCGAACGCGGGGTATTCGGCGGCCCGGCGTCCCGATTCGCCTATCGCGGAACGCAATTCGACATCGAAGGCGTCTACGGGTTGCCGGCGAGCCCGCAGGGATATCCGGTGCAGATTCAGGCCGGTGATTCCGAGGAGGGCCGGGAATTCGCCGCCGCGAAGGCCGATGCGATCTTCAGCCGCCACGGCGAACTCGAGGACGGGCGCCGGTTCTACACCGACATCAAAACCCGGCTCGCGAAGTACGGCCGCCGCCGCGACGATCTGAAGATCCTTCCCGCCGCCACTTTCGTGCTCGGTGACAGCGACGCCGACGCGCAGGAGCGGGCCCGGGAGATCCGCCTGCAGCAGGTGGGGCCGCAGACCGCGATCGCCTTCCTCGAACAGGTCTGGGGCCGTGACCTTTCCGGCTACGACCCCGACGGGCCGCTGCCCGAGATCGATCCGGTCGACAACGCGAACATCACCCGCGGACGCGTCCGGCACGCCAAGGATCCGCGCGTGATCGCCGAGGACTGGCGCGCCAAGGCCGCCGCGAAGAAGCTGAGCATCCGCGAATTGATCATCGAGGTGACCGCGCGCCAGCAGTTCGTCGGCACGCCCGCTCGGGTCGCCGCGGAGATCGATCGGTACGTGCAGTCCGACGCCGCCGACGGATTCGTGCTGGTCCCGCATCTCACGCCCGCCGGCCTCGACGAATTCGTCGACAAGGTCGTTCCCGAACTTCAGGAGCTGGGCAGTTTCCGAACCGAGTACACCGGTGTGACCCTGCGCGAACATCTGGGTCTGCGCCATCCGCATCGCGGCAGCGAAGGAGTGCGAGCGTCATGACCGTGCCGTTGTCGATTCTGGATCTCTCCCCCGTCAGCGCCGGATCCACACCGCGGCAGGCGCTGCGCAACACCATCGATCTGGCCCATCACGCCGAGGCGTGGGGGTATCGCCGATTCTGGGTCGCCGAACATCATTTCGTCGCGGTGGCCTCCTCGGCGCCGACCACCCTCATCGCGTTGATCGCGGCCGCCACCGACAGCATCCGCGTCGGCTCGGCCGCCGTGCAGGCCGGTCAATACACCTCCGCGGCGGTGGTCGAGGCGTTCGGCACCATCGACGCGCTGTATCCGGGACGGCTGGATCTGGGGCTCGGACGCTCGGCGCACCGGATCGCGGAGGTGCGCTCGGCGGGGGTGAAACCCGTACCCGCGCCCGACCGCCCGACCCGGGTGCGCGACGGTGTGGTGATCCCGCCGCCGTTCAGCCCCGGGCGGCTGCTGGACACGACCCGGCTGGCGGCGAGTTTCGAGGCGCTGCAACTGCCCGGAACACAGCCGCTGGACTACGGCCGTCAGGTCCGCGAGATCCGCGACCTGCTCTCCGGGAACTACCGCAGCTCCGAAGGTGTTGTCCTGCACGCCGTTCCGGGCGAGGGCGCCGAGGTTCAGCTGTGGCTGTTCGGTAGTTCCGGCGGTGAGAGCGCCCAGCTCGCGGGCCGGCTCGGACTGCCGTTCGCGGCCAACTACCACGTCTCCCCCGGCACGATCGTGGAGACGGTGGAGGCGTATCGCGCCGCCTTCCGGCCCTCGGCGGTTCTCGACCGGCCGTATCTGGTGGTGTCGGCGGACGTGGTGGTCGCCGACGACGACGCGACCGCCACCCATCTGGCCTCGACCTACGGACATTGGGTCTACAGCATCCGCAGCGGCGCCGGCGCAGCCGAATACCTCGATCCCGATACCGCTGCCCCGCTGACCGAACAGCAGCAGCGCCTGGTGCACGATCGCGTCACCACCCAGTTCGTCGGCGCGCCGAATGTGCTGGCCGAACGACTCTCGGCGCTGCAGCAGCTGACCGGCGCCGACGAACTCGTCGTCACCAGCGTCACCTACCGGTACGAGGACCGGCTGCGCTCGCACGAACTGCTCGCCTCCGAGTGGGGTCTACCGCAGCTCCGCGCGGCCTAGGGCGGTGCCGCCGCTGGTGAACCGGCTCCCGGACCGATGAGTTTCGGCCGCCGGACGAGTCTCCTCAACAGACGCAACCGCAGAGGAGTCGCTATGCCGCTTGATGGTCAACGCTCGTCCGAGCATCTGGTCGCCGTCGATGACATCGACCTGTGTGTGTCCACCTTCGGAGACCGGCGCCGGCCCGCGGCGGTGCTGCCGTCCACGTCGGGGCTCTTCTGGGAGGACGAGTTCTGCGACCGGCTGGCCGCCGCCGGCCGGTACGTCCTGCGCTACGACATCCGTGACACCGGCCGTCGACCGCCTACCCGACCGGCTCCCCCGGCTACACCCTGCGTGATTTGGCTTCCGACCTGGTCGGGCTGATGGATCTTTTCGAACTCCGGCGAGCCCACCTGGTGGGGTTCTCGGTGGCCGGATGGATCTGTCAGCTCGCCGCGCTCGATCACCACGACCGGGTGTCGGCCCTGACGTTGATCAACACCAGGCCGACGTCTCCCGGACCCGCGGACCCCGATCTGCCCGACCACTCCGACGGGATCATGGGCTTCTTCGCCGCGACACCGCCTCCGGACTGGTCCGACCGGGCCGCGGTGATCGACTACCGCGTCGAACAAGCCCGGATACTCTCGGGCGCATACGGTTTCGACGAACAGCATGCGCGACGGCAGGCGCGGCGCACGGTCGATCGCACCACCGATATGGGTTCCAGCGTGCTCAACCTGGCCTTCGTCGATGCGGGCGAGCGCTGGCGGGAGCGGCTGGGCGAGCTCACCGTGCCGACCCTCGTCGTGCACGGCACCGACGACCCGTTCTTCCCGTACGGCAACGGCCAGGCCATGGCCCGGGAGATCCCGGGCGCCGATCTGCTTCCCCTGCCCGGCATCGGGCACGAGCTGCCGGCGTCCACGTGGGATCAACTGCTCATCGCCATGCTGGCACTCGACGACACATAGAATGGACTCGTGAGTCCATTGACGGCCAAGGGGGCGGCCACCCGGCAACGCATCATCGAGGGCGCCGCCGCCGAAATCCGTGACCGCGGAGTCACCGTCGCCACCCTCGACGACATCCGGGCCCGCACCCGTACATCGAAAAGTCAGCTCTTCCACTACTTTCCCGACGGCAAAGAGGAATTGCTGCTGGCGGTCGCGCAGCACGAGGCCGATGCGGTGCTCGCCGATCAGCAGCCCTATCTCGGCGCGCTGGACTCCTGGGCGGCGTGGCAGCGCTGGCGCGACGTGGTGGTCGAGCGGTACCGGGAGCAGGGCCGGTTCTGTCCGCTGTCGGTGCTGATGTCGGAGCTCGGCCGCACCACTCCCGGCGCCCAGCAGGTGAGCGCCGCCCTGCTGCGCCGATGGCACGGCGACATCGAGCGCGGCATCTGCGGCATGCAGAGCCAGGGCGAGATCGCGGTGCGACTCGACGCGGGCCGCGCCGCGGCCGCACTGCTGGCCGGAATCCAGGGTGGTGTCGGCATCCTACTGGCGACCGGTGACATCGGTTTCCTGGAGGCCGCCATCGACACCGGAATCGACGCCCTGCGAACCGCCGACGAAACCTGCTGAACTGCAAGGTTTTCGGGCTATCTCCCGGAGGTTTCGGAGTATTTGCCGGCCCGGTTCGCGCTGCGCCGGGCGGGTAGCCTGCCGTAAGCTTGGCGGCGCCCGCGCAGGGTGGCGAAACGAGGGGGCCATGAGTTGTTCGCAGTATCGAGGGCGACGACCCGATCGGCATGCTGTGCCCGATTGCCACGATCATGCTGAGGTCGGTGTCCGCCGTCGCTCGTCGGCTGCACGCCGAGCACGAAACGCACGCACGTCTGCGGCCGTCGAATGTCCGCCGAGTCCCTCCGTGGGGTACGGCGCCGCGCCGATCCCGGCCGGACGGCACGGGCAGTCTTCCGTTCCGGCTGTCGACGATCGCCGGGTGAATGCTCCCGAGCAGGTGGCGTATCCGCCGCTCGGCTCGGGCGAGCTGTCCACTGTTCGGTCGAATCCGTCGGGAGCCGGGGTGCATGAGGGGTTGCGATCCGAATCCGTTGTGGCACTTCGCCTTGTCGTCACCCGGGATCGACCCGATATCGCAAACCGAATGCCCGGATTGCCGTACTCGCGTTAAACTGCTTGGGAGATAGGCGGTTTCGATGCATGTAACTGAGTTCTTCATGCCGTTCGATTCGGAGGGGGCCAATCCCGCCGAATCGGAGGCCGAGCAGGCCATGTGGGCCTGGCTCGAACGTTGTGATCTGGTTCCCTCGGAGCCGACCCGTCGGCGCATGCGCCGGACCCGGCCGGCTCGCATGTACGCGCTGTGGTGCCCGTATGCCGAGGCGGACGCGCTGGGATTGCTGAGCAGATTCACCGCATGGGCATTCATCGTCGACGATCAGTTCGACATCGAAATTCCCGACCCGGCACGGACATTGGCGACCATCACCGCACTGGAGGAGGTATTCGAGCCCGGCGCCCGCCCGACGGGGGTGCTCGCGGTGGCCTTCGCAGAGCTGTGGCGCGAACTGTGCGCGGGACGCTCGAGTCAGTGGCGTCACGCGGTGCGCACCGAACTCTCGGCATGGCTGTGGACCTACTACACGGAGAGCATCGGGCGGCTCACCGATCGCTATCCCGATCTGGACGACTACCGCGCCCACCGGCGGGACTCGGTGGCGCTGTACGTCTTTCTCGATATCAGCGAGATCGCCGAGGGCGTCGACCTGTGCGCGGGCGCGCGGGCGCTGCCGGCATTGCGCGCGATCCGGGAGGCATCCGTCGAACATATGGGTCTGTTCAACGACATTCTGTCCATCGATTCCGACGAGGCGTCGGATTATCTGTACAACTCGGTGCTGCTGGCCGAACGTCAGCTCGGTCTCGACCGGGAACGTGCGGTCGATGTGGTCGACCGCATGCTCACCGCATGCGTGCGCCGTATGCTCGCGGGCATCGACGCGCTGCCGGCCGAACTCGACGCGGCGGGACTGTCCGGCCGCGACCGCACCGATATCCTCACCATCGCGACCTGCTACACCCGATACGTCCGAGCCAACTTCGACTACCACTATCAGGCCGCGCGCTACACCAGCGCGCCGCGCGAGGCACTAGAGCACGGCGCTCCCCTGGCCTGACGACGAACCCGCGGGCGCTGGCGTTGCGCAAACGCAACCCGGGCCATCGCCCGGCCCGCGGGTTCCGGTGCGACGATGAAACCTTCACGCACCGCCGACCGCGACGCGGAGCGGGCGCGGCGGCTGTGCCCTAGCGAGCGGGGCCGGTAATGCGAGCATCCAAACCCACCACTCACTCTCCGGCGCAACATCTTCCCGCGGCGGACCGCAAGGACTGCGCGGTCGCCCGTGAACCCGGGCGCCGTGCACGCGCCACCACCGATGCCGCCCCGGGCGCGCGCACCGCGGCCACCCTGCTCGCCGATGCCCGCACGGCGATCGCGCCGGTCCTGCGGGCCGCCGTCGCCACCCTCGGCCACCCGCTCGACCGGATGGCCGGTTACCACTTCGGCTGGTGCGACGCCGAGGGCAACCTGCGCGCCGGCTCCCACGGCAAGGGGCTGCGCCCGGCGCTGACGCTGGCCGCCGCGGCCGCCTGCGGCGCACCGGCCGCCGATGCCGTACACGCCGGCGCCGCGGTCGAACTGCTGCACAACTTCTCCCTCGTCCACGACGACGTGATGGACGCCGATCCGCTTCGCCACGGCCGGCCCACGGTCTGGCGGGTGTGGGGCACCACCAACGCCACGTTGCTCGGTGACGCGTTGCAGGCCTTGGCGTTCGCGGTGCTCTCCGACGGCGGAGTGCCGGAGGAGGCCGGCGCCGCCGCGGTGATCCGGTTGGCCCGCACCGCCGCGACCCTGTGCCACGGCCAATATCAAGACTGCGATTTCGAAACCCGCCCGGATGTGAGCGTCGAGGACTACCTGGCCATGGCGGCCGGCAAAACCGCTGTGCTGCTGGGCTGTTCCTGCGCCCTGGGCGCGTTGTGCGCGGGTGCGGATTCGCGAACGGTGGCCGCGTTCAACACCTTCGGCCGCAATCTCGGCCTGGCGTTCCAACTGGTCGACGACGCCATCGACATCTGGGGTGATCCGGCGGTGACCGGTAAACCCGCGCTCAGCGATCTGGCCGGCCGGAAGCGGTCGTTTCCGGTGGTGTGCGCGTTGGCCTCCGACACCGACGCGGGCCGCGAATTGGCCCGGCTGTACAGCGAGCCACGTCCGATGACGACGGCCGACGTAGCGCGCGCCGCCGAACTGGTCGCCGCCGCCGGTGGGCGTGAACTCACCCGCGAATACGCCGACCGGGCATTGCGTTCCGCGCTCGCCGGGCTGCCGGCAGGCGTCGCCCGGGGCGATCTCGAAACCCTGGCTCACGTGGTGGTCCGGCGAAACAGGTGAGCCGGTCCGTGATCACTCGCAAGCGATCACGGACCGGCCCTGTATTTCCGCCGGCCTCTCGGTAGCGGTGCCCTAGGGACGGGTGTTCTTGCGGCGGCTTCGTATCACCACCAGCGCGCCGAGAAGCAGTCCGAGGAGGACCACACCGGCTATGACGGCCGCGAGGACCGCCGGCGACACCCCGTCGCCGGATTCCGATGCGGCCGACGCCCGCGATTGCCCTCCGTTGTTCGACGAGGACGACGCCTCCGGTGTCTGCGCAGCGTGCTCGCCGAATATGCCCGCCGCCGTGGCCGATTCGTACCGCGGTCCGGGCTCGGCAGCCCCGCCGACGGTCACATCCAGGCGAATCGGGACGGGCGCACCGAGTCCTTCGACATTCGATGCGCTGACCGAGACGGCGATGTAGTACCAACCGGCCAGGCTCTGTTCGGCGCTCTTGGCGTCCCCGGCCGTGCGATTGCTGTAGCGCACCGGCAGCGTCGCCAGCGGACCACCGGCCGGCATCGTCGCCGATTCTCCGTTGTAGCTGCCGAAGTCGTGGTCGATCTCGGTGCGAATCGGCGAGTACAGCGTGGTCGTGACCCGCGACAGCCCGTCGAGTCCGTGCTTGTCGGAATCGAGGAAATTCACCCGGTATGCGAGGCCCTGGCCCCATCCGAGCGCGACCCGATAGAAGACGAACTCGCCGCGCTGCAGGGTGTCGGAATAGCTACCGGAACCTTCCAATGTCGTTGCGGCGTTGAATGATCCACTTCCGGAGACCGCGACGACACTACCGGCCGGTGGCGTGAACGCCGTCGGTGTGGCCGAGGCGGGCGGACCGGGGTCGCCGGCCGCGGGCTCGATTCCGAACAGCAACTCCATCGGCATCTGCTGCGGGCTCGTGTCGGCGACGCCGTGCCACTCGGGTGCGAAGTAGTAGCGACCGCCGCCGCGGCACGCGTTCGTGGCGCTGTCGGATCCGGAGTCGGTCTTCGTCGCGCCGTCCCACGCCTTCGTGACGGTCAGTGCCACGCCGTCACTGGTGTTCACCACCTGCTCGAACTCGAATACGTTGCAGTCCTTGCCATCCTCGCCGTAGACGCGCAGGTACAGAACGCTGTTGTCGTTGCCGGGCGGTTTCTGCCGGACGTGCGGGAAGGCCAGCGTCGCACTGAAGTAGGCCATCGCGCCCTGCGGCACGTCCAGGGCGTAGTACTTCGTCTCGTGCTGGGCGATCGTGTCCAGATATCGGCCCGGCCCGGCGACCGGCGCGTCCCGATAGGTCGTGGTGCCGGAAATCGGCGCGCCGACCGGCGTGTACGTGCGCAACGCCGCCTGACTCACCCGGGGCAGGACACGTTCGAGCGATGTGCCGTCGGCGGCGTCGGTGTACGTACCCCCGGTCTGCTGTGCGATGCACGTGAGCTGTTTGCGCGCGGGCCCGTCCACACCGAATCCGATGGCATGCACCACGATCTTGGCGCCCTGACGCTCGAGTTCCCGGGCGACTTCACACGGATCCGGTGGCGCGCAGGTGTCTTCGCCGTCGGAGACGAGGACGATCGACCGCGGGCCCTGCTTCGGAAGCGCGTCGGCGGCCGTGCGCAGCGCGGCGCCGATCGGCGTATACCCACTGGCCTCGACACCATCGACGGCGGTATTCAGAGCCGCTCTGTCGATGATGTCGGCGCCGTGCAGCGTGCGCACGTCCGCACATCCGGCGGTCTTTTCCGCATCCGAGGATCCCGTTCCGGTCCCGTACACGGTCAGCCCCACCTTCGACCGCGCCGGGGCCGCGGCGACGAAACTGTGCACGGCGGCCTTGGCCGCATCCAGTTTCGTGCCGCCGGCGGGATCCGGAGCCCGCATGGATCCCGAGGCGTCCAGCACCAGCATGGTGGGGGCGTATTCGGGTTGCTGTTGCGCGTGCGCCGGAACCGCGGTGAGCGCAACCGCCGCTGCTGCCGCCCCGAGCGTCAACAGCTTCCTCAATATCGACATACTCTCCACTCCGATGACTTCCAAGATCAACAGACCCTACGTGCCGCCATCGGCCTCGTCGGCTATAACTGCTGCATGGGAAAGTTCGGCGAGGATGGTCGCAGCACAGACGCAGCGCCGTCGATGGCCCGGACTTCCCTGCTGCGGGAATTGCCGACCACCGAGCGCGGGCTGCGTACCCGCTCGACGCTGATCGCCGCCGCGCGCCGCGTCTTCGAGACCAGCGGCTATCTCGACACCCGGCTGGTCGACATCACGACCGAGGCGCACTGCTCCTCCGGCACCTTCTACACCTACTTCTCCAGCAAGGAGGAGATTTTCGCGGCGGTCCTGGAGGTCGCCCAGGAGGACATGATGCACCCGGGAATGCCGCATGTTCCCGAGGCCGACGATCCGGCCGCCGTGGTGGCCGCGAGCAACCGCGCCTACTTCGAGGCCTATCAGCGCAACGCCAAACTGATGGGCCTGCTCGAACAGGTGGCCAATATCGACCCCGAATTCCGGGTGCTGCGCCAGCGCCGCGCCGAGGCGTTCATCGACCGCAACGCTCGCAGTATCGAATCGCTGCAACGTCGCGGGCTGGCCGATCCCGAACTGGATCCGCTCCTCGCCTCGCGGGCGCTCTCCGGAATGGTCAGCCGCCTGGCCTTCGGGCATTTCGTGGCCGGTGACGACACCGATCGCCCGGTCGACCTGGACGAGCTCACCTATACCGCGACCCGCTTGTGGGTCAACGCGCTGCGTATTCCGGCCAAGTCCTGACTCGCCGTTTCGCCCTCCGGCGCAGCGCAGACCTGCTACAACAGCGGAGTGCGGCGCACGCGCACACCCGAAATTGAACTTGACGTCAACCTCAACTACGGTGGGGTGACATCACGGACACGGACAGGGGTACGGCAGTGCAGGTTGCGCAGAAGGTGGCCATCGTGACCGGCGGCGGAGGCGGCATCGGCGGCGCTCTCGCCGCCCGCCTCGCCGAAGCGGGCGCGCGAGTCGTCGTCGCCGATCTCGACGAGGCCGCCGCGAAGAGCGTCGCCGACGCCGTGGCCGCCGACCATCCCGGTGCCTGCGTGAGCGCGGGGGCCGACGTCAGCGATCCGGAGGCGATCGCCGGTCTGATCACGCTGGCGGAGAACACGTTCGGCCCGGTGGACCTGTACTTCGCCAACGCCGGCATCGCCGGTGCGGCCGGGCTCGACGTCGCCGAGGCCGACTGGGACCGGTCCTTCGACGTGAACGTGCGCGCGCACATCCGCGCCGCCTCCCAGCTCGTACCCCGATGGCTCGAGCGCGGCGAAGGATATTTCGTCAGCACCGCGTCCGCGGCCGGGCTTCTCACCCAGATCGGATCGGCCACCTACTCGGTCACCAAGCACGCCGCTGTCGGCTTCGCCGAATGGTTGTCGGTCACCTACGGCGACCAGGGGATTCGGGTCAGCTGCCTGTGCCCCATGGGGGTCGACACGCCCCTGCTGTATGCCGGGCGCGACTCCGGCGACCGGCTCGGCGCGGCCTCCACCCGGGCGGTGACCGCCGCCGGGGAGGTGCTCGAACCCGCGCAGGTCGCCGACGCCGTGCTCGCCGCGATCGACGCCGAGCAGTTCTTGATCCTGCCGCATCCGAGCGTGCTCGAGATGTATCGGCGCAAGGGGGCCGACTACGACCGCTGGCTGGCCGGCATGCGCCGGTACCAGCGCAGCTTGCTCGACGAGAACTGAAGCTTCACAACAGATTTCACAACGATCAGGAGATCACATGTCGATGTTCGACATCTCCGAGCGGGCCGAGAAGTATCGGGCCCAGCTGCTGGAGTTCATGGATTCGCACGTCTACCCCGCCGAGGCCGTCTACGACGAGCAGATGCGCGCCGCCGGCGATCCGCACTTCCAGCCGCCGATCCTGGAAGAGCTCAAGGCCGAGGCGCAGCGGCGCGGCCTGTGGAATCTGTTCCACCCCTACCCGGAATGGGGTCCGGGTCTGACCAACCTCGAGTACGCGCCGCTGGCCGAGATCATGGGCCGCAGCCACTTGGCGCCGGAGGCGTGCAACTGCAATGCCCCGGATACGGGAAATATGGAAGTCTTCACGCTCTTCGGCACCGACGAGCACAAGGAGAAGTACCTGAAGCCGTTGCTGGCGGGCACGATCCGCTCGGCGTTCGCGATGACCGAGCCCGCGGTCGCCAGTTCCGACGCCACCAATGTGGAACTGTCGATGGTGCGTGACGGCGACGAGTACGTGCTCAATGGCCGTAAGTGGTTCGCCTCCAACGCCTTGCATCCGAACTGCACCGTGCTGATCGTGATGGGCAAGACCGATCCCGACGCCGCGCCGCACCGCCAGCAGTCGATGATGGTGGTCCCCATCGACGCACCGGGCGTGACCGTCATGCGCGGCCTGCCGGTCTTCGGCTATCAGGACCGCGAGGGTCATGCCGAGATCGATTTCGAGAATGTGCGGGTACCGCTGAAAGACGTGCTCGAGGGCGAGGGCGAGGGCTTCGCGATCAGCCAGGCCCGGCTCGGCCCCGGCCGCATCCACCACTGCATGCGGGCCATCGGAATGGCCGAGCGCGCCCTGGAGCTGATGTGCCGGCGCGCGAGTACGCGCATCACCTTCGGCAAGCCGATCGCTGCCAACGCCAATATCCAGGACTGGATCGCCGAGGCGCGCATCGATATCGAGATGATCCGGCTGCTGACCCTGAAGGCGGCCTATCTGATGGACACCGTCGGCAACAAGGAGGCGCGCACCGAGATCGCCGCGATCAAGGTCGCCGCGCCGAATATCGCCCTGAAGATCGTCGACCGGGCCATTCAGGTCCACGGTGGCGCCGGTGTCACCGACGACTTCCCGCTCGCCATGGCGTGGGCGCATCTGCGCACGCTGCGGCTGGCCGACGGCCCCGACGAGGTGCACAAGCGCACGCTGGCCCGGCAGGAACTGCGCAAGTATCGAGATGTGAAGGCGGACAACTGATATGCCGAACGCGGATCTGACCGGCCGCACCGCGATCGTCACCGGCGCCTCGCGCGGCATCGGCCTCGCGACCGCGCAGGCCCTCGCCGCGGCCGGGGCCAACGTGGTGCTGACCTCGCGGGATCAGGAATCGGCAGACGCGGCGGCCGCACAGGTGGAGGGCAACACGCTCGGCATCGCCGCCCACGCCGTCGACGAGGAGGCCGCGCGCAGCTGCATCGACCGCACCCTCGAGCGGTTCGGCAGCGTCGACATCCTGGTCAACAACGCGGGCACCAATCCGGCGTTCGGCCCGGTGATAGATCAGGACCACGGCCGGTTCGCCAAGATCTTCGACGTCAACCTGTGGGCGCCGATCCTGTGGACCTCGCTGGCGACCAAGGCCTGGATGGGTGAACACGGCGGCGCGGTCGTGAACACCGCCTCGATCGGCGGTATGGGTTTCGAGGCGAACCTCGGTCTCTACAACGCCTCCAAGGCGGCGCTCATCCACCTCACCAAGCAGATGGCGCTGGAGCTGTCGCCTCGGGTCCGAGTCAACGCCGTCGCGCCCGGCGTGGTGCGGACCAAGCTCGCCGAGGCCCTGTGGCGCGAGCACGAGAATCTGGTGGCCGACGCGACCGCACTGGACCGGATCGGCGAACCCGACGATATCGGTTCGGCGATCGCGTTCCTGGTATCCGACGCCGCGCGCTGGATCACCGGTGAGGTGATGGTCGTCGACGGTGGGCAGCGGCTCGGCCACCCGGCGGCATTCCGGGCGGCACCGTGACCGCCACGCCGGAGCAGGCCGGGGGCATCGACACCGCCGCCGTCACCCGGTGGATCGACGGTCTGGGGGTCGGGCTGACCGGCGCCCCGACCTTCACCCGGATCGGTCTCGGCCAGTCCAATCTCACCTATCTGGTGCGCGACGCCGGACACCGCTGGGTGCTGCGGCGGCCACCCCTCGGCCGGCTGCTGGCCTCCGCGCACGATGTGGTGCGCGAGTCGCGGATCATGTCCGCGCTGGCCGGAACCGATGTTCCGGTGCCGGCAATCCTTTCCGTCACAACGGATTCCGAGGTTTGCGACGCACCGGTGGTGCTGATGGAATACGTCGACGGACAAGTCGTGGACACCATGGAGGTCGCGGAGTCGCTGACTCCGCAACGGCGCCTGGCCATCGCCCGGTCCCTCACCCACACGCTGGCGCGTATTCACGCGGTCGATCTCGAGGCGGTGGGGCTGGCGGATCTGGCCAGTCACAAACCGTATGCGCAGCGGCAGCTGAATCGATGGTCGCGGCAGTGGGAGCAGTCACGCACCCGCGAGGTGCCCGAACTCGACGATCTCACCCGCCGGCTCGCCGGATCGATTCCGCCGCAACGGGAAACGACATTGGTGCACGGTGACTTCCACCTGCGCAACGTGATCACCTCGCGGGAGACCGGCGCGGTGGTGGCCGCGCTGGACTGGGAATTGTCCACCCTCGGCGATCCCCTCGCGGATATGGGGAGTCTGCTCGCCTACTGGGTCCAGGCCGGCGAGGACCTCGGCGGTGACTTCCCGGCGTCGGCACTGCCGGGTTTCCCGAACCGAGCCGAGATGGCGCGCGCCTACCTCGACGAAACCGGCCGCGACCGCGACGTCCTCACCTTCTGGCATGTGCTGGGCTTGTGGAAGCTTGCGATCATCGCCGAGGGCGTGATGCGGCGCGCGGCTGATACGCCGAGCAACAAGGCCGCCGCGGGCACGCCGACCGTCGAACGCATCGACGCGATCATCGCCCACGCCCGCGAGATCGCGGCGGCCGCGGGGCTCTAGCCGCGGATCGCTCAGATCGCCACAGGGGTCGCGAGTACCTCGGTGACGGGTCGCCGCGGCGTCTGCGGCAGCGACGCCGCGCCGGCGGGCAACCAGCCCAGTCGCACTATCGTCTGCGGGTAGGCGCACTCCAACAGCACGCTGCGGCGAATGTGGGAGCGCAGGTCGGGCATGGCCAGCGGTTCGGACTGCAGACTGGATGACAGGCCCAGCGTGGTCGCCGACAACAGCAGCGCGCTGAGCGCTTCCCCCGCTCGCAGCCGAGAGAGCTGGTCATCGCCGGCCGTGCACATCACCAGCCATTCGGCGGCCTCGGGTTCGGTGGCCGGATCGGCTAGTTCCGGTGACTCGAACCGGCGTCTGGCGATCTCGTCATCGGCACGCGGGGCAGGCGTATTCGCGGCCGGGACACCGTCCGAGGTCCCGTGCCGACCGCTCCAGACCGCCAGCTCGTGCAGATAGGCGGGATCGGCGGCGTGGCGCAGCGAGGCGACCCGGGCGGCTTCGGCCAATTCCGGGCGCAACTCCCGCGGCACCTGCCGGGCGGCGGCGCCGTAGGTCCGGGCGGCGGCGGACACCTCCCGCACGAATGCCTGCGGCACCGGCCGCGCGCTGTAGCGGCGGCGATCCGACTGCCGGTGGCCGATCGCCGCGGCGAGTTCGATATCGCGCGGCGACGGCCGGTACGGGCGCACGGTGATGGCCGCGAGGTGATCGGGATCGGCGTCGTCGGGAAGGTAGGTGACCCGCGCGGACCAGCCGAGCACGGCCAGCGCCATCCGCATGTGATGCAGTGCCGCCCCGCAGCTCAGGAGCAGTGCGCGCTGGGCCGGATCGGTCACGACCAATTGCCGGGACCGGTCGGCGTACAGGTGGGCGGCGTCCTCGCGCAGCGACCACCGCCACGGTTGGGTGTTGTGCACCGAGGGTGCGCGCACGGCCATATCGACAGCGTCGGCGAATACCGCGGTGACCGGATCGGCGAATGTCATGGTGCCGGTCCTTTCCTTTCGAGCGTCGCACGGACATCTGGGCGCGGTGCCCGGATCTCGGGCCCGCGTTGTTCCCATGTATCGATCAACCGCCGGCCCGGGCGCGGAGTTTCGTAATAGTTGACAAAATGTGGACGATTCTCCTTATTAATCGACGCACGAGCCCGGGTGACCGGAACACAGTTCCCGATAGCGCAACGCCCACCACACCTGCTGCATCACGTGCGAATCCTTCAGTGACGCACCCGTGAGCTCCTCGAACCGGGACAGCCGATAGCGGACCGTGTTGTGATGCAGATACAGCCGATGACCGGTCTCGCTGGCATTGCAGCCGGCCGCCAGATAGGCATCGACGGTCTCGAGGATCGCGTCGGCGTCGACGTCGACGAGCGGGTCGATGTAGCGGCGGACCATCGCGGCCCCGACATCGCTGTCGCCGACGACGGCCGGTAGGAGGCCGAGGTCGGTGAGCGTGTGGCGCCCCGGACGCCCGAACAGGCGCGCGGTCTCGGCGACCCGGCCGGCGATATGCAGCGAATGGGGAACCCGCTCGAGCGGACAGGCCGGGCCCACCCCGAGGAACACTCCGGCCGAGGGTGCGGAATCGTCGCGCGGATCGCAGATGCCGACCACATCGCGTTCCAGGATCGCCACCACACCACCTGGCGGCCGGAATCCCGGCCGTTGCCGCAGCTCCCACTCCGTCTGTTCCGGCTCCGCGGTGATCGCGCGGAAGGCCGAATACGTCGCGTCCAGGCGGAGTCCGATGTGTTGGGCACGGCGGCGCAACTCACCGGCGGGCAAAACTCCCTCGGTCAGCGCCCGCACCATATCGTCGCGCCGGGTATCGAGGCGGCGGGTGATCTGCGCTTCGGCTTCGCGGTGGGCGGAGGTGAATGCGACGGTGGCCGCGTCCGAGGCGCGCAGCAGGGAACCGAGGACCGACAGCAGCGCCGAGCCGCGCCGGGTCGCCCAGTGTTCGGAGGTACTGATGCGTTCGATCACCTCCCCCACCACGATCTGCCATCCGCGCAGCATCGCGTCGAGCGGCACACCGAGTTCGGCCCGCAACGCGCCGTAGGCTCGGAATTCCGCGAGCTCCTGCTCGTCGAGTGGCCGATCGGCCGCGGTGGCGGTGATCAGACGATCGATCACGGCGGCGATCGACGGCGTCAGGCTGGCGGCGGCAATCCCCCGGTACGCCGGAATCTCCCGCTGCAGCCGGGTACAGATGTAATCGGCCAGCTCGACGGGATCGCCGATCGCGGAGGGGGGCAATCGCAGGGGCGTCGAACCGTCGTCGTCGCTCACATCGATCGACAATACGACGCGCGGGTGCGGGAGCGAAGGTGTTCGCGACGGGGCCGCCGAGTCGGAAGGAATCCGTTGTCGCAGCACCCTGGCCTTCGCGACATCGAATCGGTGGTGCCGAGTCGATCCGATGCGGGTGTGGACGTGGCGCGGATTCCCGAGCGGTGGGGTACGCCGCGGGAGCCGGGAGCATCGCCGCGATGCGCGGTTCGAACCGGCCGCGGCGTTCGCCCGGCGATGCCACCGGTGGACGTCTGCTTCCGGGCCGGTCGCGACGATTCACATTTTCCGCGAACGCTCGGCAAACCCACTGTGCGCGAAGCGATTTCACGAACCGCGGATCGGAAACCGAACACCGGCGCGCTATCTGGGTAAGAATGAGAACGGCCGAGATCCGGCCACAGGGGACATGTCGGCCCGGCCGGGCCGACGGAATGTGGGGAAAGATCATGAGAGCCAAGAAATTCGCCGCTACCGCGCTACTGGCCGTCGGTGCCACCACCGCGGCCGCGGGCGTCGCGCAGGCCGCACCGGCCACGGCCTCCGAGATCGCTGTGCGCGGGGACGAACAGGGCGTCGGTTTCGTCACCGCGCCGACCGCCGACCACACCGGTCTGACGACCACCGTGGACGCCGGATCCTTCACCGTCACCGGTGATGCGGTCACCCTCACCGATGCCGCCGGCCGTGCCGTCGCCTCGGTGCCGCTCGGTCTGCGCACGGCGTCCGGAACGGTCGGCCTCACACCGCGCATCGACAACGCCGGCCGGACCCTCACGCTGACACCGCAGTCGGCCACCGATCGGACCGCGCAGGCCATCGACGAGGCCTCCGACACGCTCGCTCGCAAGCAGTACAACGCGGGCGTCGGTGCCCTCGTCGGCGCCGGAATCGGTGCGGTGCTGGGCTTCTTCCTCGGTGGTGTCGGCGCCCTGGTCACCATTCCGATCGGTGCCGGGATCGGAGCCCTGATCGGCTACTCCACGCCGTAGCCGGCACCTCGCGCGGCCGTGCGGTCCCTCGCCCGGCGAACCCGCACGGCCCGCGACGGGCCGCCCGATCACCATATGCGGCGGCCACACTGGGACATGTCATGATCATGTCGCCGCGGGGCCGGTGAACCCACCGGCATTCACGAATCCTGTTGGGAGCCGCCATGATCGGCGCGCCCGCGCGGCGCGCCCGGCAGTAGCCTCGTCGCATGGTGAAATCGTCGGCTCTCTCGCGGCGCAGGGCATTGGCCCTCGCGGCCGTCGGCGCGGGGGCGTTCGCCGTGGTCCGGTCGTCACCGGCTCACGCCGACGGGCCCGACAACGTCCGCTACGGCGGGTATTCCGCGCAGGACCGCGCCCAGCCCTATGCCCACTTCATGACCGAGCACACCGCCCCACCGCAACCGGCGGTCACCGACGCGTACGCGGGGCCACCCACCCCGGCGGAACGTATTCCGCCCTTCTCCGCGCTGACCGCGGAACTGGGCCCGTCCGGCTGCGCGCCGATCGAAACCGGATACGGGCACACCGATTCCGGAATCGTCTGGGTGGCGGTACGCACGGAGATGCCGCGCGTGACCGCCGCCATGTGGGATTGGTGGTTCGGGTGGCATCTGGCGGAATCCGCCCGGTACAAGCTGTGGCATCCGGATGCGCACATGTACGCGGAGGTCGCGGCCGACCGGACGGGCGGGGCGATGCCGGACCGGCAGCGGTATGTCGGCAACATCTCCTACGTCGATGAATACATCGGCCCGAAGTTGCAGCAGCTCGCCATCGCCTTCCACGATCCGGTCGCCTACGGGTTCACCGTCCCCGAGGACCACACCGTGGTGCTCGGACGGGTCGGCAGCAGCGTCGCGCCCGTCGACCTGGGCTGGCTGGCCCACCAGGTCCGCCCCGTTGCCGGTGGATGCGAGATGCGCAGCCGCTTCTATCTGCGCATCTACGGAGTCCACACCCTGGATCCGGTGCACACCGCGCGTGCGGTGCAGCGCGGTGCCGCCGCCGACGTCGACGACCTCGTACCAGGACTCGACCTCGCTCGTGATCTGCTGTTGCACTGCGGGCAGGAGATGAACCATCTGGCTCGCTTCCTGCCCGAGCTGTACCACGAATTCGCCTGACGGATTCGGCAGTCACAATGGTGGAGTGCCGGATTCGCAGATCTCCCCCGCCGTCGCCGCGCTGATCCGCTGGCAGGACAGCGGTGGCGTCTGGCGCGTGCTGGGCAGGCGCGGCACGCACGTGACCATCGGATTGTTCGAATGCACCGGCGGAGACGAGGTGGACCGCATCGTCTCCACGGACCCGGCCCTGCGGGCGTTCGTCGGGCAGCGCGGCAGCAGCGAGGACTGAACCCGCCGGTTCGGCGCCATTTTCCGGCCGCAGGGACTACGGTGTGCGCGGCAGCGCATCGATTCCCCCCTACAGCTGCGGCGAAAGGCGGCGCGATGGCCGGTACCGGTGAGGCGAATCGCCCCCTGGCCGAGCGATATCCGGGCACCGAGCCGGTCGATTGGTGCGGTGTCACGGTCCATCCGATGTACTCGCAGCGCCTGGGAGCGGAACCGACGGTGGTGCGGTTGTCGCTGCGCGCCGCGGCGCCCCCGTCGGGATTGCTGGGCCTGGGTATCGGGTTGTCGGTGATCGACGGCTCTGTGATGGTGCGCGGGAGCAGGCTGCCGGGCGTCGATGTGTGGAGCGATGCCCTCGCCGAGGGGATCGATCTACGCCTGTCGGGAACCGGCCCGGCGGCCGCCTACACCCTCACCCCGGTGTGGATGACGGCCGCGGGCGCGGTCGAATCATGGACGGGCAACTACGGACTCGTCATCGAACGCGGCTCGGGTGCGACCATGGTGCTGCGCTGCAGTACCGGCGTCGGAGAACCCGATTTCGGCGAATTGGTGGTGGCGGTGACCGCCACCGTCGACGCCGCCGGCGATCAGGACCGGTTCCGGTCCGCGCTCTACCACCTCGGCGTGGAGGCGCACACTCGCGGCGACCTCGACCAGGCCCGGCGGCTGTGGCGGCAGGCGGCCGATCTCGGACATACCGGAGCGGCCTACGATCTCGGCGTACTCGGTTACCGCACACGCGAATTCGACGAGGCGCAACGCTGGTGGCGTGTCGCGGCGGAGCAGGGCGACCCGCGCGCGATGGCCGGTCTCGCGGAAGTGCTCGAACGCCGGGGTGATTCGGATGCGGCCCGCCGGTGGCGTGCACAGGCTCAGGACGGCTGAATCCCCAGTAGCTGCCCCCCACCCAGCACCAGCGCCGCGACAGTCAGCAGGCCGAACACGACGACCCACAGCCGCGCGGGAATGCGGGTGAGCCAGGCCAGCTGATCGGCATCGGATCCGTCGCCGCGCACCGACACCTGCCACAGTTCGATCACCGCGCGCACGCCACCGAACAGCAGGAACCACGTGACCACATAACCGAAGACACCCTGCCACACCGCGGTTCCGTACCAGGACACCGCGAAGGCGGCCCCGCCCACGCAGATCACGGCGAGGAAGCCGAACAGATTGCGGATCACCACGATCAGCACCACCAGCGCCGCGATGAGGATCCACAGCATCATCGTCTGGCGTCCGGTGCCGAGCAGGATCGCGAATCCCAGCCCCACCGCCGACGGGGCCGGATAACCGGCCAGGGTGGTCAGCACCATCCCGAAACCTCGTGGCTTGCCGCGAGATACGGTCACCCCCGAGGTGTCCGAATGCAGCCGGATACCGCTGAGGGTGCGGCCCGTGCAGATCGCCACCACCGCGTGGCCGATCTCGTGGGCGATCGTCACACAGGTCCGCAGCACTCGCCACACCGGCCGGTAGAGCACCACCGCCAGTGCCGCCGCTGCCGTCGCCAGCACCACCCATACCGGCGGCTGCGGAGAGATCGTCGTCAATTTATCGGTTACCGACGACACCGCATCGGCCGTTCGAGACAGCTGCACCGCCGTAGGGTAGCGGTCCCTCCGATTCGGCCGGATACGACGGGGTATTCGGCCGGTGAACGCTTAGGCTTGCGGTCGAATTGCCGGGATCGGCCCGGCACGCGGCCTCGACGAGGAGACCAGATGACACCCAGGGCCCATCGCAGCATCGCCGCGCTGTTCGGCACCATCGCAGCGGCCGCGGTGACCGCGGGCCTGCTGAGTGGATGCTCGGACGTGCAGCGCGCGATCAACAAGGGTGGCGACACCCCGTGCAGCGACTACGTCAAACAGGACGCCGACACCAAGCGGGTCACGATCACCAAATTCGTGAAACAGCAGACGAACAACGATCACGAGCCCGCCGGCACCCAGGTCGACGCCACCATGGCGGCGGTGGACTTCCTGTGCGCCAACCAGCGCAACGCCGACACACCGATCAAGAACGCGAATCTGACCGGAATCTTCTTCAACCAGTAGGTGCGCGCCGGGTCGGTCACCGGAGGCTCCCGGTGACCGACCCGGTGTTGTCAGCGTCCGGGCAGGTAGCGGAAGCTGCGCGCGAGCGTCATCAGCAAGGCCTGCCATTTCGACTGCGGAATCCCCAGCGGCGCATCCAGATTCATTCCGCGGGTGACGACAACCGTCTGCGGTTCGGTGAACTTCAGCAGTCCGTCGGGGCCGTGGCGGCGACCGACACCGGAGATGCCCATACCTCCCATCGGTGCGCCGGTGCTCCCCCACGCCGGTGCGTAACCTTCGTCGACACAGACGGTTCCGGTGCGCAGCCGGGCCGCGATGGCCTGGCCCTCGGACGCGCTGCTCGCCCATACGCTGGCGTTGAGCCCGTATTCGGTGTCGTTGGCGCGGGCGATCGCCTCCTCGACATCGGCGACCGGATAGATCGAGACCAGCGGACCGAAGGTCTCGTTGCGTCCGCATTCCATCTCGTCGGTGACCTTGCTCAGGACGGTCGGCTCGAAGAACAGCGGCCCCAGATCGGGGCGCGCGTTGCCGCCGGCGAGAATTTCGGCGCCCTTGGACGTGGCGTCGGCGACATGCTTGGTGACGGTCTCGAGCTGCGCCGGTGAGATCAGGCTGCCGATATCGGTCGAGAAGTCGTAGGCCGCACCGAGTTTCGCGGCGCCGACCGCCTTGACGAACTTCTCGCTGAACTTCGCCGCGATCGACTCCTCGACGTAGATCCGCTCGATCGAGATGCACAACTGGCCGGCGTTGGAGAAGCAGGCACGCACGGCCGCCTTGGCGACCTTGTCCAGATTCGCGCCGCGGGCCACGATCATCGGGTTCTTACCGCCGAGCTCGGCGGAGAATCCGATCAGCCGCTTGCCGCACTGCTGGGCCAGTTCGCGCCCGGTCGCCGAGGAGCCGGTGAACATCAGGTAGTCGCACCGGTCGACGATCGCGGTGCCGACCACGCCGCCCGGGCCCGGAATCACCTGCAGCACATCGCGGGGCAGACCCGCGCGCAGCAGCAACTCCACGCTGGCCAGCGACGAGTACGGTGTCTGGCTGTCGGGTTTGACCACGACCGCGTTGCCGGCCAGTAGCGCCGGGATCGAATCGCCGATCGACAGCACCATCGGATAGTTCCACGGCGCGATGACGCCGACCACACCCTTGGGCTGGGTGCGTACCTGCGCGCGGTTGAGCACCGGGAACGCACCGGGCACCGAATGCGGTGCCAGCAATTTCGGCGCGACGCGCGAGAAGTAGCGGGCCGCGAACATCATGCCCAGAATTTCTTCCTGCGCCGCCCACCGGGCCTTGCCGGTTTCGGCCTGGATCACGTCCATCAGGTATTCGCGCTCGCTGATGATCAGTTCGCGGAAGCGTTCCAGCACCGCCGCCCGTTCCTTGGGCGTGCGTTTCGCCCATTCCGCCTGTGCGGCGCGGGCGCGGGTGAACGCGGCGCTCACATCATCGGCGGTACCCACCGGCACCTCGCCCAGCGGCCGCCCGGTGAACGTCTCGGCGATGGTCTTGTTCGCGTGTTCGCGGGAACTGTCGACGGACGCGAACGCCCGCAGACGCTCGAACACCGCAGCTTCCGGCACGGGCATCGTCGCCTCCTACTTGTGAGTAATGTAACCCTCCGATACACATAATCTACCGCGCGCTGCGCGGGCATATCTCCGCCCTGGGACGGATATTGTCCCGGACTTTCGGCGGGGTGGGCCACCGAGCGGCACATGCGTCACACCGGGGCGCTCCGGCGGGCGTTTTCCCTGCCCCGGCCGCATGCCGATGCGATCATGGATCCGATCGGGGCGGCGGGCAGATCGGCGAGGACCGGAGGCGGATCATGGCGGCTCGGCGAGCCGATGCGCGGCCCAGGCGGGACCCGGCCCCGCCGCTGGGGGCCTGGGGTTTCGTGGTCCGGTTCGGAATTGTCAGCTTGCTGGCGGATTTCGTGTACGAAGGGGCGCGGTCGATCACCGGGCCGCTCCTCGGGTCATTGGGTGCGTCCGGATTCGTCGTGGGCGTGGTGACCGGCGTGGGCGAGGCGGCCGCACTGGTGCTGCGCCTGGTCTCGGGCCCGCTGACCGACCGGACGCGGCGGTTCTGGGCGTGGACCATCTCCGGCTATGTGCTCACCGTGGTCAGCGTCCCGCTCCTGGGCCTCGCGGGGGTGCTGTGGGTGGCGGCCGCGTTGGTGATCGCCGAACGGGTCGGCAAGGCGGTGCGAAGTCCGGCCAAGGACACGTTGCTCTCGCATGCCACCACGGTCACCGGCCGCGGTCGCGGCTTCGCGGTGCACGAGGCGCTCGATCAGGTCGGCGCGGTCGCCGGGCCGCTGACCGTCGCGGCGGTTCTGGCCGCGACCGGCGACGATTTCACTCCCGCCCTCACCATGCTGGCGATCCCGGGTGCGGCGACGCTGCTGTTGTTGGTACGCATCCGAATCCGTGTTCCCGATCCGGCACGATACGAACCCGCCGCCGCGGCGCCTCGGCCCGGAATCTCGAGAGTTCCGCTGCCGCGCCGGTTCTGGCTGTATTGCCTGTTCACCGCCGTCTCGATGCTCGGCGCCACCACCTACGGCGTGCTGTCACTGCACATGGTGGCGGCCGGGGTGTTCACGGCGGCCACGGTGCCGGTGGTCTATGCCGCGGCCATGGGAGCCGACGCCGTGGCCGCGCTGGCCTCCGGCTGGCTGTACGACCGCGTGGGCGCGAAAACACTACTCGTCCTGCCGGTTTCGACCGCACTGGTGCCGGTCTTCGGTTTCGCGGGTGGCATGGGCGCTGTGCTGGCGGGTGCACTGCTGTGGGGTGCGACGGTCGGTGTACAGGAATCCACGCTGCGCGCCGTGGTGGCCGATCTGGTTCCGGCCGATCGCCGTGCCACCGCCTACGGCATCTACGCCGCCGTCCTCGGCGCCGCCACCGCCGCCGGCGGCGCGATCACCGGATTCCTCTCCGACACATCGTATTCGGCATTGATCGCCACCGTCGTCGTGGTCGAGTGCGCGGCCGTGGTCGTCCTGTCCGCCCTCGCCGCCCGCCGACGCCCAGCGGCGGGCCGGTGACAGAACGCGCTGACTCACAGCGGTATTCGAGCGCAGATATACCTAACACTGTTCAAACGTGTGACTTGCCACAATGTCTCGACGGCAGTCATCTTCGCCACACTTGATAATCCGCCTCTGACCTGCGAACTCATACCGGGTCGCGAAAGTCAATGTAGGTCTCGCTCAGTGGCATCCGCCCTGAAGTTTGAAACATCGCCCGTTATGTTGTGCCGATGTTGAGAGCGAGGCTCGGTATCCGAACCCGCATCCTGGCCATCGCCGTGATTCCGAGCTTGACGTTGCTCGGAATCGGTGTGGGCACAGCGGGTTATCTGGTACGGGAGGGGCAACACGCCAAGGACTGGGCATCGATCCTGGGCAATGCCAATGTGCACACTCGCGAGATGATCGCCGCGGTCGAACAGGAACGGATGCTGTCGCTGTGGCATCTGGCCGGTGAGCACGGCGACCCCGCCGCTCTCGGCGCGGCGCGCACGCGAGTGGACAATGCCCTGCAGGCCCTGGCCGCCACCGAGAACAAACTGATGACCAGCGGTTCGAATCCGATGGGTGACGACACCGGCGGATTCGAAACCCTCAAGAAGCAACTTCCGGCCATTCGCGGCGGGATCGACGCGGGCGCGCTGCCGATTCCCGAAACCTACGCCATCTACAACCGCATTCTGGATGCCGTCGTCGTCGGCACCAATCTCACCATCCCGACCGCGCCCGACGCCGCGGTCGCCCAGCAGCTCGCCGGCGGTCTGCGCACGCTGCACGCGATGGAGGGCATGTCGCGCAGCGCCGCCCTGACCGCGGCCGAACTCAACGGCCAGATCCTGGCCGGGCAGATGCGCGACGACTACCGCAACCTGGTCGGTTACTACCGCACCGAACTCCCCCAGCTCGCCGCGGATCTCACCGGGCCCCCGGCGGACAAGATCAAGACCGTCATCGCCTCCCCGGCCTGGCAGCAGCTGGCCGCGATGGAGGACTACCTCATCCATCCGCCGGCGCCCAACAAGAACGGCGAATTGCCGCCGCCGCCGATGAGTTTCGCCGATTGGCGCACCTCGGCCGAACAACTCGGCGACCAGCTGCTCGCCGCCTGGCAGTATCAGAACGACCACGCCAACCAGACCGCCGTCGACGACGGCGACCGCACCGCGACCAACTCGCTGTGGGCCGGCGCCGGCGTGCTGGCGATCGCGATCATCGCCTTCCTGCTCTCGCTGTGGCTGGCCAACCGGTTGATCGGACGGCTCAAGCGGCTGCGCACCGAAACCCTCGCGCTGGCCGAGGTGCGCCTGCCCGAAACGATGCGCCGCCTGAGCGAGGGCGAGAACGTCGATCCCGAGATCGAGGCGGCCCGACTGGACTTCGGTCACGACGAGATCGGTTCGGTGGCCAACGCGTTCAACCGCGCTCACACCGCGGCCGTCGCCGCCGCGGTCACCGAGGCGCGCACCCGCGAGGGCGTGCGCGCGGTATTCCTCAACATCGCGCACCGCAGCCAGATCGTGGTGCATCGCCAGCTCGAGATTCTCGACGAAGCCGAACAGCGCCAGGAGGATCCGGCGCTGCTCGAGACCTTCTTCCGGCTCGACCACCTGGCCACTCGCGAACGCCGCAACGCCGAGAATCTGATCATCCTCGGCGGCGGCGAACCCGGCCGGCAGTGGCGGCGCCCGGTGCCGCTGGTCGAGCTGGTACGCAGCGCGATCGGTGAAACCCTCGACTACGCGCGGGTTCGCGCGCATCGGATGCCGCAGGTGTTCATCGTCGGCAACGTGGTCGCCGACCTCATCCACCTGCTCGCCGAGCTGGTCGACAACGCCACCTCGTTCTCCCCGCCGCAATCGCGGGTCGAGGTGAGCAGCAACGTGGTCGGCAAGGGCGTGGCGATCGAGATCAGCGATCAGGGCATGGGCATGCCCGCCGACGAACTCGAACGCGCCAACGACATGCTGCGCAACCCACCGGATTTCGGTGTGGCCACACTGTCGGCCAATTCGCGCCTGGGCCTGTTCGTGGTCGCCCAGCTGGGTGCTCGCCACGGCATCACCGTGCGGCTGTCGGAATCCGACTACGGCGGCATCCGCGCCATCGTGCTGGTGCCGACCGCCGTCGTCGCCGCCGATGCGCCGCTGGCCGACCATCTGCCCGAACGCTTCGCCGGCCGCCGTCCCGAGCCCGCGATGACCGGTGAGATGCCGGCCATCCCCGCGGCCGAAACGACCTCGGCCGCAACGTCGCTGGCGACCCTGTCGCCGCCGCAACCGCAGGCCTGGTCCGATTACCCGCGCACCGACAGCGCGCCACGCACCGACGACCGGAGCTGGGCCGACACCCCGGCCCGGCGCGAGGCTCCGCCGCGCCACGAGCTGCCCGCGACGCCCACCGACCAACCGGCCCGTCGCAGTCCGCAGCGCCCGTCCTACACTGGCAGCGATGCTCGCCCACCGTTGCCCCGCCGTCGCCGACAGGCCAGTCTGGCACCGGAATTGGCGCACGACCCCCAACCCGACGCTGCGTCCCCGCAGCGGCCGCGCTCGGCGGAACAGGCTCGAGACCTGATGTCCGCCATCGAGAACGGAACCAGGCAGGGGCGGCGATCGCAGCCCGGCCCCACCCCGGACGAACAGGAAGGCGAAGGTGACTTCTTCCAACGCAGGTGATCTGAACTGGCTGCTCGACGATCTGGTCGATCGCCTGGCCGGGGTGCGCTACGCGGTGGTGCATTCCACCGACGGGCTGCTGCTGGGCCGATCGACGTCGATGAGCCGCGAGGACGCCGAACACTTCGGCGCCATGTCGGCCACGCTGTACGGGCTGGCGCGCAGCGCCGGAAACCGGTTCGACGGGGGCGGCGTACGCCAGGCCGTCATCGAACTCGACCGTGCGGTACTGTTCGTCACCGCGGCCGGTGACAACGCATGTATCGCATTGCAGGCCAACGAGAACGCGAATCTGGGTATGGTGGCCTACGAAATGAATCTGACCGTGCAGCGAGTCGGTGGTTACCTGTCCACCGATCCGCGTAACGGTCTGGCCGAGCACGTGGAGCATAGATTGTCATGACGCGCTTCGGTCAACCGTGGTTCGACGATGCGGCCGGCCCTCTGGTCCGACCGTACGCCGTGACGCGGGGCCGCACCATGGGGGCGGGACACGATCTGGACATGCTCACCCTGGTGGTGACCGTGTCACCGGGTCCGCCGCTGCGGCGCGTCGAACCCGAATACGCGGAAATCGTTCGGCTGTGCCGGACCCCGCAATCGGTAGCCGAAGTCTCGGCGAGACTCAAGCTACCGTTGGCGGTGACCAAGATCCTCGTCGGTGATCTCATCGGTGAGGGTCTGCTGAATTTCCGGGCCCCCGCCCGGACCGACACCGATACCGGCGGGACCGGCGAACTGAACATTTTGCGAGCAGTACTCGATGGAATCCGAAAGCTGTAGAACACCGTGCCTGATATTTCGTCCTCGGCCGACCTGGCTGCCTCGGTCAAAATCCTCGTAGCCGGCGGTTTCGGCGTCGGGAAGACCACCATGGTGTCCTCGATCAGCGAGATCACGCCGCTGCGCACCGAGGAATTGATCACCGAATTGTCCACCGGCATCGACGATCTGTCGGGCGTGGAGGGCAAGACCACCACCACCGTGGCGCTGGACTTCGGTCGCATCACCATCGACCAGAACCTGGTGCTGTACCTGTTCGGCACACCCGGCCAGGACAGATTCTGGTTCCTGTGGGACGAATTGGCGCGCGGCGCGCTCGGCGCGGTGGTCATCGCCGACACCCGCCGGCTGGAGAACTCCTTCGCCGCCATCGATTTCTTCGAACGGCGCGGGCTCTCGTTCGCGGTCGCGGTGAACTGCTTCGACAACGCCCCGGTCTACACCACCGAGGAGGTGCGCGACGCGCTCGATCTCGACGCCCACATTCCCGTGGTGCTCTGCGATGCGCGCGACCGCAGTTCCTGCAAGACGGTGCTGATGACGCTGGTCGAACATCTCATCGCGCGAGCCACCAGCTCGGTGGCCTGAGCGTTCCGAGCGTCGGATCGGCGCGGCCGCTCAGCGGGCGGCCGCGACCGGATCCAGCTCGGCGAAGCTGCCGATCCACCTGTGCGGCGGCCGCGGCGCATTCGGCTCCCCGGCACGGGTGACGCCGATCGCTTGCCAGTCCGCGGCCACCGCCGCATCCAACTCGTCGGGATGGTCGGACAGGAACAGGATCTCCTCCGCCGGCACGCCGATCTCCGCCGCGATGCGGCGGTAGGACTGCTCCTCGCGCTTCGGCCCGGCATTGGCCAGGTCGAACCAGCCGCTGATCAGCGACGCCAGCTCGCCGCCGCGCGCATACGCGAACCAATCCTGTTGATTGCGTACCGAACCCGACGAATACACCCACAGGGTGAGTCCGGCGCCGTGCCAGGCACGCAGCGCCACGGGTGCGTCGGGGAAGAACTCGCCGAACAGGGCGCCCTCGCGGAATCCCCGAGCGCAGATCACCCCCTGCGCGGTCTTCAGCGGCGCCGCCTTGACGTCGGAATCCAGCCAGCCGCGCAAGATGCCGGCGATCTCGTCGAGGTCGGCGTCGGGCCGCCCGGCCAGGTCACGGGTCTGCTCGATCACGGTCTTCGTGGTGCTGTCGGAGTCCTCCGCCAGCCACTGCGGCAGTCGGCGGCGGGTGTAGCCGTACAGATCTTCGCGGACCGAGCTGGTGGGGCTGGTGGTGCCCTCGATATCCACGACGACCGCTCGGATGGGCCGTGCCCGGTTGTCGTCTCGATGCTCGTCGCTCATGCGGCGACGAGCTCGTCCAGCGTCGGAAAGCCTTGTGCGATGGGGTCGCCGGTGAAATCGCCGATCCACCCGTCGGCCTCTTCGAAGAACCGGATCGCCACGAAGTCCGGCCGGGTTCCCATATCGAACCAGTGTCGCGTCCCTGCGGGCACCGACACCAGATCACCGCCCTCGCACACGACCGCGACCACCTCCGGTTCCAGGTGCAAATAGAAGCAGCCGCGACCGGAGACGAAGAAGCGCACCTCGTCCTCGGCGTGGCGATGCTCGGACAGGAACTTCTGCCGCGCCGCGCGCGCCTGTTCGAGCCACTGCGGATCGCTGTCGTCGGGATGCAGGCGGGCCAGGTCGATGTGGCGGTAGCGGCCGTCGGCGTTGAGATCGCCGATCCGATCCCGGTAGTGGCCGAGAATCTCCTCGGACGCGATGTCGGCGGTCACGGCCTGAGCGGGCCAGCGATCGAAAACGATTCCGCGCGTGGCGAGCTCGGCCGCGATGCGGTCCGGGTCGGTGGTGTGCAGGCGCACGTCGGCCGGATCGGTATCGGCCGCGATATGCAACAGGGTCATTGCGGTTGCTCCTCGAGAATGCGATCGGTGGAGATGTCGCGGCGCCCGGTGAGCGACACCAGTTCGCACAGGGCTTCCAGGCATTCCGCGCGGTCGCGGGCCTGCGCGAGATCGGCGCCCCAGGCGGTGATGCCGTGCCCGGCGATGAACAGCACCGGCGGGGCCGCCGGATGTGCGCGCAGATACCGGTCGATCTCCGCGCCGATCAGCGACACGTCGGCGTGGTTGGGAAATACCGGAATGTCGATGGTGTCGCCGGAGCGCAGACCCTTGATCAGTTCGAAACCGGTGAACCGCATCGGGTTCGGGGCGCCGACGGAGGCCGCGGTCGCTCGCGGTGAATGTACGTGCACCACCGCCGCGGCCTCGGTCGTGCGGTAGATCGCGGTGTGGATCGCGGTCTCCGCGGAGGGACGGCGGTCTCCGGCGATCGGTTCGGAGTTCTCGATCCGCACCCGGACCATATCCGCGGCGGTCAACTCGCCTTTGGACAGGCCGCTGCCGGTGACGACCGCGGTGGAATCCGAGGCCGTATTCGATGCCACTCCGGAAGCGCCGTCACGGACGGAGATGTTGCCGGCGGTGCCCGGCATCCAGCCGCGGGCGTAGAGGTCGCGCGCCAGAGTGGCGATCGCGGCGGCGGTCGGCGAATCGGCGGGGTCCTGGGCACCGGAATCGGCGGCGCGGGAATCGTGGGCCACGATCGCCTGCGCCGCAAGCGGATTCGCCTCGTCGATCAAGCCGTTCTCGGTGACCACGGCCGTCACCAGTTCGGGCGGTGTGACGTCGAAGGCCGGGTTGAAGACCGCGGTACCCTCGGGGGCGGCCGCGTAGTCGCCGACGTGGGTGATCTCGGCCGACCCGCGCTGTTCGACGACGATGCCGGCGCCGGTCGCGGTCGCCGCGTCGCGCGTGGATTCGGGGGCCACCACGATGAACGGGATGCCGTGATGGCGAGCGGCCAGTGCCAGTCCGTATGTGCCGATCTTGTTGGCCACCGAGCCGTCGGCGGTGATGCGGTCCGCTCCGACGATCACGCAGTCCACCTGCCCGGTCGCCATCGCCCAGGAGGCGGCGGAGTCGACCGTGAGCCGATGCGGAATGCCGGCCTCGGCCAGTTCCCAGGTGGTCAGGCGCGCGCCCTGCAGCAGCGGGCGGGTTTCGTCGACCAGGACGCTGTCGATCACGCCGCGCGCGTGCAGCACCCGCAGCGCCCCGATCGCCGTGCCGAACGCGGTGGTGGCCAGGCGGCCGGTGTTGCAGTGGGTGAGCATCCGCAAGGGACGGTCCGGGCACAGCCGTTGCACCAGGTCGGCGGCGTGTTCGGCGGCGGCCCGGTTGACCCGGCCGTCTTCGGCGAGCAGTGCTTGCGCCTCGGCGAGCACTCCCGCCGCGCCGCCGTCGTCGAATTTCGCCAGGGCTCGTCGCACGCCCCAGGACAGATTCACCGCGGTGGGCCGGGCGGCCTCGATCCGGACGGCCTCGGCTCGGACCTGTTCGGGATCGCCGGGATGGGCGAGCGCGGCGAGGGCGACTCCGAAGGCGCCGGTCACGCCGATCGCGGGGGCGCCGCGCACGGCCAGGGTCGCGATCGCGTCGATCACCTGGTCGACCGTCGTCAGCCGCAGCGTGCGCACCTCGTGCGGCAGCGCGCGCTGATCGATCGTCACCACGGCACCGTCGACCCACGTGATCGAACTTTCACCCATTCCGCGCACAACCCTCACCACTCGACCCTGCTACCCCTCAAACGGTAGCGAATCAGAGGCCATCGGCCCGCACCAGGTTTACCCTCGCCCGGATCCGATCCCATGGCTCCCGGCAGGGGTCGTGAGCACTCCTGACAACGGCAGTGGGTGCAAACGTGCACCGCGTGCACGGCGGCAGGGGGCCGACTCCGCTGTGGCGCTCGTCGCGAACCGTCGCGATCCGGCATGTGCGCGCAGCGAGTGGCCGTCTGTACCCGTCGGTGCGTAGCGCAGTGCCGGCGTCGGCAACCGCCCGGCGCGGACCGCAGTGACAACGTCTGCGGGACACCTCGCCGGCGGTGCGACCCAGTGCTGTCGGCACGCCGATCTCGCCGGGTGCACTCGTCGGCCCATGGTGAAGCAGTCGGCGGCGTCACGGCCGACCGGGCCCGAACCATCCGTTCGCCGAACTCGCTCGAAGACGCTGCCGGTCAGGGTTTTCCGTCGCTGTATGGGCGAAATGTCCTGCCGTTACCGCAGTTCCGGAGCAGTTTTCCACAGTCGGCGTGTCATCCACAACAACCGGTGGACAAGCGTGAACAGCGGTTGTTCCACATCGCCGGAGCTCCCCGGGCTCGAAGTCCTCACGCGCGTCCGAATGCGAGTGTGACGTTGTGTCCTCCGAAGCCGAAGGAATTGCTCAACGCCTGTGAGATTCGCTGTGGACGAGCGATCCCGTGCACGATGTCGAGTTCCACACCGGGGTCCGGATTGTCGAAATTCAGTGTGGGAGGCACGGTCTGGTCGCGCAGTGTGCACAGGGTGAGGATGGCCTCGAGCGCACCCACCGCACCGATGGAATGGCCGAGCGCGGATTTCGGTGCGTACACCGAGGCGTGCTCGGCCACGGCCGCAATGGCATTGGCCTCCGAGGCATCACCGATCGGTGTCGAGGTGGCGTGCGCGTCGATGTGGTCGATATCGGCAGCGGTCAGCTCCGCGGTGGCGATGGCCTTGCGCATCGCCCGGGCCGCGCCCGCGCCGTCGGGGTCGGTGCCGGTGATGTGGTAGCCGTCGGAAGTGATTCCCGCGCCGAGAATTCGGCCGTGCACGGTGGCCCCGCGGGCCCGGGCGAACTCCTCCGATTCCAGAACCAGCAGCGCCCCCGCCTCTCCGAAGACGAACCCGTCGCGATCGCGGTCGAACGGCCGTGAGGCCAGGCCGGGTTCGTCGTTGCGGGTACTCATCGCCCGCATCATGGCGAAGCTGGCGATCGGGATCGCTTCGATATATCCCTCCACGCCACCGGCAATCACCACGTCGGCCTCCCCCGTGCGAATCAGCCGCCACGCGTGCGCGATGGCTTCGGCACCCGACGAACACGCCGAGGTCGGGGCGTAAACGCCTGCCTTCGCGCCGAATTCGAGCCCCACCCGGGCGGCCGGACCGTTCGGCATCACCATCGGAACCGTCAGCGGCGGCACCTTGCGATATCCGCCCTCGCGCATCGCGTCGACGGCCGTGAGAAAGGCATCGCCGCCGCCGAGTCCGGTGCCGACGGCCACCGCGAGGCGTTCGGCGTCGACCTCCGGTGTCCCCGCCTCCGACCAGACCTGGCGGCCCAGTACCAGCGCCAGCTGCTGTACATAGGAGTGCCGGCGCTGTTCGATGCGGGTCAGGTGAGCGCCTGGATGTTCGGTCAGCCGCCCGCCGATCCGCACGGGCAGGTCGTACCGCGTCACGAATTCGTCGGTGAGCGGGCCGATCCCGCTCTTGCCTGCCAGCAGTGCCGACCAGGTGCTGTCGAGGTCGGGGCCGAGGCAGGTGGTGGCGGCCATGGCGGTGACGACGACATTCCGCGACGTTTGTGTAGCAGTCGTTACACTCATGCGGATATGGATACCCGTAGTGACCGCTACAGTCAACATGTGCCTCGACCACTCGACCAGGCTCGGCGCGCGGAACTGCTCGCCGGGGTGATCGCCTATATCGGCGAATACGGGTTGACCGAACTGTCGCTGCGTCCGCTGGCGGAATATCTCGGAACCAGCTCGCGTATGTTGATCCACTATTTCGGGACCAAGGAGCAGATGCTGATCGCGGCGCTCGAGACCCAGCGCCCCGATATCGCGGGCATGTTCGCCGACGTTCCCGATCTGCCGGCCCTGCGCCGCCGCCTCATCGAATCGTTCAGCGTCAACATCACGACCGAATGGGTGTCCAGCACGCGCGTTTTGTTGCAGGTGATGGGGGTGGCCGCGGTGCCCGGCAGCCCCTTCCGTTCCTACGGCGAAGACGCCGTGCACGTGCTGGTCACCGCACTCACCGATGTGCTGAGAAGCTTCGACCCCACCGTCGCCGATCCGGAATCGACCGCCACTCTGCTCATTTCGGGCGTGCGCGGGTTGCTGCAGGATCGGTTCGTCACCGGCGACACCGCCCGCGTGTCACGCGCGGCGCGGTTGCTGATCACCCAATCGCTCACATTGCCCGAACCCGGTGCCGGTCGATGAGCGGGCCCGCGGTATCGCTGATGGAACAAGTTTCAGTATTGTTGCCGCCATGGCTTTCGTGATCGATGACACCGTGGAGATCGACGCACCCGCCGAGGTGGTGTGGAAAGTGCTGACAGACCTGGGCAGCTACGGTGAGTGGAATCCGTTCGTCGCCGAATGCCGCAGCACGCTCGAACCCGGCGACCCGATCGAGATGCATGTGCGGCTGGGTTCGCCGAAGCCGCGCAAGCAGGTCGAATACGTCCGGACCCACACGCCCGGAACCGAATTCAGCTACAGCATGAAGCCGGTGCCGCTGGGCATCCTGCACAGCCTGCGCTCGCACACCGTGACGCCGCTCGACAACGGGCGTACCCGGTACCGGTCGCATTTCGAACTGGGCGGCTTGCTGGGACCGGTTGTGACGCTGGCGCTCGGCAAGGCGCTGCATTCCGGTTTCGGCGGCATGACCGCGGCGGTCAAGCAGCGCGCGGAATCGCTGCGCTGAGCATCGATGCGCGCAGCGTCGCGGACGGTCGACTTCTGGGGCCGGGCGCTCAGGCCTCGAACGGGATCGTGTTGCCCGCGGCGTCACGGTTGCCGCGACCGGCGTCGATCGCGCTGACGAGTTCGGCGACGTCGGTCCAGGTGTGGGCGGGTTCGCCATCGAGATTGCCGATATGATACCAGGTTTCGGTATCCCGATAGCGAACCAGTCCCCTGCCCTGCTCGTCGACGGTGACATCGAGTTCGCCGGACACCGTCCCTTCCTCGTCGGTCATGACGGCGGCCTTCCCGGTGATTTCGATGATGTCGCCTATGTGAACTCTCCTCGGTGGAGGCAGTCGTCGACCGCGGTGCGCAATGCGGTCTGTTCCGCCGTGTCGATGGTCAAACCGTATTTTACCTTGATGCGAATGTAGCGCTGAACGTACTCGCACCGGAACACGCCGGGTGGCAGATAATTCGCCGCATCCTGGTCACCCTTGGACCGGTTGGCCGACGGGTCGGAGGCGACCAGATTGATCGCGTCGTTGGCGATATTGCGGCGCGTATCGGTATCGGCGGATTGCGCGCCGGAACGCCAGGCCTCGGCCAGCGGGACGATATGTTCGGCGTCGACTCCGGCGGGGTCGGTGATCCATTTGTAGGGCTTGAGTTTTCCGGTCTTGGCGTCGAGTACGCCGTAGCGGTCGCGCCAGCCGCCGTCCTTGCCGAGAGTCAGTTTGCAGGTCGCGGCGTCGAGGGTCACCGATCCGGTGGCATCGCGCAGCATCATCACATCGCGGGTGGTGCATTTGGCGTACTGGGCGTATTTGTCGCCGAATCCGTGTTCGGGAGTGTTCTGATCCCAATGCGGGAATTGTTCGCGGCTGTACCCGGTCATCGGCGCTTCCGTTGCGACCACGAGTTTGCCCAGCAGGGCGTTGACTTCTTTACCGGAAAAGGTCGCGGCGGCAGCGGAATCGGGTTTCGGATCGTTCTTCTTGCCGGTGTCGTCGATGAAGCTGTACACCACGGCCAGCACGACGGCGAGGAGGACGGGCGCCACGATCGCGGCCAACCGGCGCATACCGGGAGAGGATATTTTCACCACCGCGCCCCGATCGTGTCGCCGGTCGCGCACCGGGGGCCGCGGAATGCCCGGGGCCGGAAAGCGGTGCCTTCGAGCGCAATCCGAGCAAACTTCCGGACGGTGGGGTTCTGATCAACTTGCCGGCCGCATTCGTGCCGTTCACCATATGTACTTCTCATCGCGCATACAGAGTGTCAACCGGCACCGGCAAACCGCAAGTGCACCAGTTGCTTCCGTAGCCGCTTCGATATGGAGTCCAGCCCGGACAGAACTGTCCGGCAGGGCGCGGCGGGCCCTGCCGGACAGGCTTGTTCAGCTGTTGAGCTTGTTCAGCCGCTCGCAGGCCTCGAGGTATTCCTCCATCAGGCGCTGCATGACGTCGGAGGTCCGCTCGACCTTGTTCATCATGCCGACGACCTGGCCGACGGGGTTGAAGTTGACGTCCTTGGCCGCCTCGGGATAGCGGTGGCCGCGCTTGACGCCGTCGAGGGCGACCATCATCTGCAGCGGCATGCCCAGCGGATCCGGGGTGTCCGACCGCTCCCACGCCTCGGTCCAGTCGTTGCGCAGCATGCGGGCCGGCTTACCCGTCCACGCCCGCGACCGCACGGTGTCGTGGCTGGTGGCATCGATGTAGGTCTGCATCTGCGCGGGCGGCACATTGGCCTCCTCGACGGTCAGCCAGATCGAACCGGTCCACGCACCCGCGGCGCCCATCGCCATGGCGGCGGCGACCTGGCGGCCGTTGCCGATACCACCGGCGGCGAGCACCGGCAGATCGCCGACGGCGTCGATCACCTGCGGCCACAGCACGAGCGAGGAGATCTCACCGCAGTGGCCGCCGCCCTCGGTGCCCTGGCAGACCACGAAGTCCAAGCCGGCGCGCTTGTGGTTGAGCGCATGCTTGACCGAGCCGCACAGTGCGCCGATCAAACGGCCGGAGTCCTGGACCTTCTTGATGATGTCGTCGGGCGGGGTGCCGAGCGCGTTGGCGACCAGCTTCGCCTTGGGGTGCTTCAGGATGACGTCGACCTGCGGACCGGCCGTGGTGGCGGTCCAGCCCAGCAGCTGCTCGTGATGTTCGTCCTCGGGCAGCTTCGGGACGCCGTGGTCGGCGAGGATCTTCTCGGCGAAATCCCGGTGGCCCTGCGGAACCAGTTTGGCCAGTTCGGCTTCCAGCTGCGCGGGGCTCAGTCCGTCGATGCCCTTGCCCTCGTACTTGGACGGGATGACGAGGTCGACGCCGTACACGCCGTGCACATGTTCATCGAGCCAGGCCAGCTCGACCTCCAGCTCCTCGGCGGTGAAACCGACCGCCCCCAGGACGCCGAGCCCGCCGGCGTTGCTCACCGCGGCGGCCACGTCGCGGCAATGGGTGAAAGCGAAGATGGGGACATCGATGCCCAGTCGTTCGCAGATCTCGGTATGCATGGCGGGGTGACTCCTCTGGTCTTCCGGCGCTGGAACTTCGCCACAACACTAGAACACGTTTCATATTCAGACTAGTGACTCATCGGTCAGGAATCGAGAGCTGAGCCGAAAATGCCGGTCGATGGCGGTTACACGCCGTTGTCGAGCAGGGGGTCATCGACCGGTTTTCGTCATTCAGTGTGGGCAACATGTTCTAGTTGGTGGTTGATCGACCGCTTCGTCGAGTCTGCGCCATCCGGACGCGCGGCAACCTTTGCCGACCGGCCGGTTCCGCCTGCGCCGCCCGGAGACGTGGAATGCTCGTGCCATGGATGTGATCGGGCCGGGGGTGTGCCGGTGACCTACGAATCGGAATTGGATCCGGCCGCGGTGGAGATCGGCGGGTTCTTCCCGCACCCTCCGGCACTGCTGTGGCGGGCGCTGACCGAACCGGATCTGGTCGAACGCTGGCTGATGCGGTCGATCGGGCTCGAACCGGTGGTGGGCACACATTTCATCTTCGCCGTCCCGACCGAGCCGAGCGCGGAGATCGCGTGTGAGGTGCTGGCGGCCCGCGCGGGTGAGCAACTGACCTACACCTGGATCGACCTGCGGGCGAAGTTTCCCGCCCGCTGGGTGGTCGACTGGGTGCTCGAAGCGCAGGGGCGTGGGACGCGAGTGTTGTTGACCCAGACCGGTTTCGACATCGGCGATCGGCGGCAGAAGATGGCCCGCAACGCGATGGAGCGGGGATGGCGGGGCACCTTGAACCGGCTGCACGAGGTGCTCGACGAGGTCGAATCCTGACCCGGTCGAATTGCGCGCTCTGTCGGGTGAACGCTCAGCGCCGCAGCGGCGCGGGCTCCATGTGCACCACCTTGGTGGTGGTCATCTCGTCGAGAAGTTCGGGGCCGTAACCGAATCCGGTGCCGGACGTGCCGCGCGGTTGTGCCGCGCCGCCGGGTGCGCCACCGAAGACCGAGTTGATCTTCACCGTGCCCACCGGCAGTGTGCGCCAGGCCTGTTGCATATGTTCCCATCGAGTCGGTCAGGACCGTCGCCGCCAAGCCGTAGTCGTCGCGGCAGGCCGCATCGAGGCCCGTCGCGAAATCCGCGACCACCTGGACGGGTGCGATCGGCCCGAAGGTCTCCTCGCGCACGACGCGCATTCCGGGGCGGCAGTCGGTGAGCACCGTCGCCGGATAGGTCGTGCCGGGCCCCTCGGGAATGTGACCGCCGACCAGCGCTTTCGCGCCCGCTGAGGTCGCTTCCCGCACCTGCGTACGCAACCGCTCGTCGACCAGCGCTTGCGGATCGAGATTCCACCGCCGCACCTGTTCGCACAGTGCCGAAACGAACTGCTCGGCGACATCGCGATGCACGTAGATCCGCTCCACGGAGACGCAGATCTGCCCGGCGTTGGCGAAGGCGCCCAGTGCGGCCTGCTCGGCGGCCCATACCGGGTCCACATCGGCGTCGACGATCAGCGGATCGTTGCCACCGTGATCCAAGCCGGAATGCCGCAGATCGGCGCCGACCTGCTCGCGCAGGCTCGGTAGCTGTGCCGCTACCTCGAGCATGCGGTCGAATTTCTCCTCGTCGCGTTCTCGCCGCCCCTGTTCGTGATACAGGTACTGCCGCCGCCCCGCCGCGTCCACTCCGACCGCTTGAATGTGCCCGTAGGGCGTGCTGCGCCGCAACCGCATCACGTCACTCCTCTCGTCCCGCGCATCGCGTGATATCCGGCGCGGGACGCGATCATGCGAGTTCGGTGGAACCGCGGTCGCCGCCGCGGACCGCCGGCGGCCCTTGTTCGAGCGTGCGGACGAGGGCCGCGGCGAGCAGAGCGACCGTCCGATCGCCGTCGTTCATCAAGGGCCGCAACGTATTCAGCGCGAGGGAGCCGGGCAGCTCGGCCAGTGCCTGGGTGAGCCGGAGCCGCACCGGTGAACCCGGCGGGTGCGCGGCCAGCTCGCCGGCCAGTGCATTCAGAATGTGATCGGCCCATTTCGCGTCCCGGGCCAGCGATCCCAGGAGTTCGGCCGCCTCGACATCGTTCGGGCCCTCGATCACGGTGGCGACGAGTTCCGGAACCGCTCGGGTCTGCCCGCGCGCGCCGAGAGCGAGGGCGGAGATCCTGCGGACGGTCGGGTCCGCGTCGGTGAGCGCGTCCAGCAGCACCGCGCCGGCCTCCTCCCCGGGTATCTCGGCGAGTGCCGAGGCCGCCCGCCGCCGGACCTCGACATCGGCGGAGTCCAGGCCGGAGGCCACGTGCAGCACGCCCTCCGCTCCGGCCCGGGCGAGCGCCCACCGCAGCGCTCCCGCGACATAGGGATCGGATTCGGTGAGCACCGCCTCGGCGAGCAGCTCGGCCGGCATCTCCTCGGCCGGGGCGAGGACGGCCTGCTGCCGCCGGGCGGCATCGGACGACCCCAGTCCACGCAGGAGTTCGACGATGCGCAGCGCGTCCTGCCAGCCGGAGGGTTCGGCCGCCTCGACCGCACGCAGCCGTTCGAGCAGCTCCCGGTCCCGGCTCAGCCGTTCTTCGGTCGCCCGCACGAGGTCGCCGACCAGTGCGGACGGTGTGAAGCCGGGGTCGTCGAGGGCCCGCCCGATCTGAGTCAGCGACAAGCCCAGCGACCGCAGACCCTCGACATGGAAGATCCGACGGATGTCCTCGACGGAATATTCGCGATAGCCGCCGACGGTACGGCCGGTCGGCCGCACCAGCCCCAGGGAGTCGTAGTGCCGGAGCATGCGGGCACTCACTCCCGAGTAACGGGCCACCTCGCCGATCAGCACGCGGTCGACTCCTCCCGGTCCGGTCCGAGCGCACGAACCCGTCTGGCCTGGTCGATCGCGAGGTCGAAACCGGCGTCCGGATCGTGCAGCAGGACTTCGGTGGCGCGCGCATGTGCCCGCACCACCGGATCCGGGTTCGTCATCGCCGACCGCAGGACCGGCTCGACGAGCTCGCCCAAGGCGACCAGGGCGCGGCTCAGACTCAGCCGCACCTCCCGGTCACCGCGGCCGAACTGGGTCGCCAACGTTTGCGCCAGCACGTCCGTGTCGGCGTCGGGCACCAGGACGACGGCGGCCCGCCACGCACTGCGCGCGACGTCGTCGTCGGCGTCCTGCAACAACGACCGCGTGATCGCGGGCCAGGCGCTGCGGTCCCCGATCTTGGACAGGGTGTGCAGCGCCTGGCTGCGCGCCTGGGGACGGTCCGAACCCAGTTGCGCACGCAGCTTCGGAACCGTCACCGCAGCCGGAAACCGGGTGAGCGCCCAGGTGAGCATGTCGCGCACGAAGAAGTCCGGCTCGATCGCGCACCGCTCGACCAGCGCATCGACGGCGTCGGCCGCGGGACGGGTGCCGAGCGCCAGCGCCGCCTCGAGCCGTGTCGACGAGTTGTCCGCCGCCAGCGCGTCGAGTAGTCGCATGTTCTGTGGGTTCCTGTGTGTCGAAGTCATCGGGACCACCTCCGGTAGTCAAGTGAAGACCTTGTCACGATGGCAAGGTCAAGTACACGCACCGGACCGAGAGAAGAGGCAACAGACCATGAGCGGACGCACGCCCAGCCAGTGGGAAGAGATCACTGCGGCCGATCCGGCACATTCGACGTGGTACGTGGAACGTTTCCGGGCGATGGCGGCCGAAGGCGCGGACATCGTGGGCGAAGCGCGCCTGATCGATGCGATGGTCGGGCGCGGTAGCCGGATCCTGGACGCCGGATGCGGGCCGGGGCGGCTGGGCGGCTACCTGTATCGCGCCGGACATGTCGTGGTCGGCGTCGACGTCGACCCGGTGTTGATCGCCGCGGCGGAACAGGACCATCCCGGTCCGACCTGGCTGGTGGGTGACCTCGCCGAACTGGATCTGCCCCGGCGCGGGATCGAAGCCGGCTTCGATGTGATCGTGTGCGCGGGCAACGTGATGACGTTCCTGGCACCCTCCACCCGAGGCGCGGTGCTGGCCGGTTTCGCGCGCCATCTGGCGCCGGCCGGGCGAGTGGTGGTCGGGTTCGGCGCCGACCGCGGTTACGAATTCCCGCAATTCCTGGCCGACGCCGAAGACGCCGGACTCCGGGTGGATCTGCGGCTTTCGACATGGGATCTGCGCCCGTTCACCGACGACTCCGACTTTCTGGTGGCGGTGTTCTCGCGCGGGGACTGAGACCGAGCCTGCCCGGTTCGCGACGCACGACGCTGTAGAGTTCGACCGACACACTCGCGGAGGAGTTCGCCATGACCTACACAGTGGACTTCACGACAGTTTCGACCGAAGGCCTCGAATCGTCCCCGGTCGCGGACGCATTGGCAGGCCTGCGCGCCAACGAGGCCCGATACTTCAAGAACAAGTACGACCACGTCTTCACGGTGGAGCCGGCCAAGGAGGCCCAGTCGACCGTCGACTGGGTCAGCCGGATCCTCGAAGACGAACGCGGCATCGTCATCGCCTCCCGTCCGCTCGAGGCCACGGCCTTCGAAGCGGACGGCATCCGCTTCGCCTACGTCTTCTACGAAAGTGGCCTGTCGATCAACGTCATGTATTCGATCGACGATTCCGGTAAGCGAGCGGTGGGTTTCAAGCTGTCCGACGGGATGGAAATCCCCACGGAACTCTCGTCTTTCAAGTTCGCGAGGCAGAAGTCGAAGCTGGCGGGCACGATCCGCGGCTCCTACTTCGTCATCAAGAACCAGTACTGATTCGCGGTCAGGCCAGGCGGACATCCGCCGTGGCAAGGCCGAAAACCTTGCGGCCCGCCGACTTCGCGACGATGACGACGACCGCCGTCCTGGTCTCGGGATCGATCGACTTGATGCGGCCCGTGAACTCGACCGTGCCGGCGGCGTCGGCCTCGATAACGGTGTAATTCGACAGCCGGACACCGTATCTGATCACCGCGCCCGGGTCGCCGAGCCATTCGGTGACGAAGCCGGCCCCCAAACCCATCGTGAGCATGCCGTGCGCGATCACGTCGGGAAGTCCCGCGAGCGCGGCGATCTCGGCATGCCAATGGATGGGATTCGCATCCCCGGAGACCCCGGCGTAATTCACCAGATCGCCGCGCGTCAGGTTCACCGACCGCGCGGGAAGTTCGGCACCGACGGCGATGTCCTCGAATCGAAGCGCGGTATGCGGGGTGCGCGTGCGTGAGACAGGCGAAAGGCGCACCGCGGCACCGGAATCCGGGCCTGCCGGCGACACGTTCACCTCCGCGGCAGCGGTCGTGATCCGGGGAATGGTGTCGAGACCGCTCATGACGACGCGTTCGATCGTCTCGCTGATCTCGGCGCCGACGTCCGCACCCGTGAGGCCGAGGACGGTCGTGTGCATGATCTGCGCGATGTCACCGGATCCGTCGGTGAAGGTGTTGGTGATGGTGAGCAGATCCCTGCCCCCGATACGACGCACCGAGGACAATTCCACATCGCTGACCAAGCGGTCGCCGGTGAGCACCGGCTTGTACATCTCGAATACCTGGTCTGTCTGCACGACCACGTCGTAGCCGTTCATGACGTCCTCCAGCAGCCGGCGATTGGCCAGCATCGCGACGGTGGAGATGAAGGTGGCCGGCGCGATCAGCCCAGCGTATCCGAGCTCACGGGCCGCGTCCTCGCTCCAGTGTGCCGGGTGGAAGTCCTGTACCGCTCGCGCGTACTCGCGGATCTTCTCCCGTCCCACCTCGTAGAAGTCGTCCGTGCGATAGCGATGCCCCACCAGCCCGGTCACATCGAACGTCGCCTCCACCAAGGCCTCTCCTCCATTCGGATCATGTCGACACTCGCACCGGCAGCACCGGATTCACGAGTGAGACTTCACCTTCTCACACGACACCGGCTTCGGCGCGCGGCGCCAAGCTCACTCGGTGGATGTCGTCGGGCGGTCGGGTCGGCGGCGCAGCAAGCTCCGCACCCGTGCGGCCTCGCGGGTGAGGTGGTCACGCTCCGGCACGCTGGTGGCGGTGGCCGATGCCGCGGCGTACAGGTCGGCGGCCTGTTCGAGGTCGCCGGCGCGTTCGAGGAGGTAGGCGTGGACTGCGGCGTATCGGGGCAGGCTGGGGTCCACCTTGCTCAGTTCCGCGAGGCCGGCCTGCGGTCCGTCGGCTTCGCCGACGGCGACCGCGCGATTGAGTTGCACCACCGGGCTACGCGTGAGATTCAGTAGTTCGTCGTACCACTCCACGATCTGTACCCAGTCGGTCTCGGCGGCGGTCGGAGCATCGGCATGCAAGGCGGCGATCGCTGCATGCGCCTGATATTCGCCCAGGCGATCACGAGCCAATGCCGCTTGCAGAATCGCGACTCCTTCGGTGATCAACGTTGTGTCCCAACGGGTCCGGTCCTGTTGGGCCAGTGGTACGAGGCGCCCGCCGGCGCCCGTGCGGGTGGTGCGGCGGGCATGGTGCAGCAGCATGAGGGCGAGCAGCCCCGCGACCTCCGGCTCGTCGGTCGCGGCGGCGAGCCGGCGGGTGAGGCGGATGGCTTCGGCGGCCAGGTCGATGTCGCCGCTGTAGCCCTCGTTGAATACGAGGTAGAGAACTCGCAGCACCGTCGCCGGATCGCCGGGCCGGTCCAGCGGCAGTCCCGCCAGACGCCGTTTGGCCCGGCCGATGCGTTGCGCCATGGTGGCTTCCGGAACAAGGTATGCCGTTGCGACCTGCCGCGTCGTCAGGCCGCCGACCGCGCGCAGCGTCAAGGCGAGGCGTCGAGGAACTTTCGCCACGCGGAACCGGCCGTGTGGTCAGGCCTGCTGACGTTCGGCCCGCTGCCGGACCAGTTCCTCGACCGCACTGGGCAGAGTGTTGTCGAAGTCGATGTGCTTCACCCAGGTCGGGGTGATCACGATCCGGACCATGCCGTCGTAGAGCGAACGGACTTCCGCCTCCCACTCCACGCGCTGTTCGGGGGTCATCTCGTAGCTGCCGTTCATCTGCAGGTATTCCTCGGGGATGCCGTCGACGACGTCGAGTTCGGCATGTCCGCGCAGAAGCAGGATTTTCGGCGGATGAACCTCGGTGTCGATCGTCAGCGCGACCTGAGGATTGTGCCGCAGCGAGTGCAGTTTCGGGGCGTTCTTCGTCGTGCAGAGCACGATCTGCGAGCCGTTCCAGGTGAACGCGATCGGGACGTTGCGCGGGGTGCCGTCCTTGGCGACGTACGCCAGACGCAGCAGGTCGCGGGCCAGCAACTCCCGGCTGATCGGGCGGTCGAGGATTTCGGTGATCTCGTACTGTTCCATGACTGTCGCTCCCGTGTCGGTGTGGTCGAGCGGGCCGTTCTCGGTTGCTCGTATCTCTGGGACGGAGCCGGTTCGACGTTCTCGACATCGGTGGCGAATGTTTGACGAAACTTTTTCGAGGCGTCCGTTCCATCCGAGTCGATCGGTCCCGTGCGTTCCGATGCTCGCACCCCTGGGACCGAGCCGCCCGAGACCGTAGGCGGCGCCACGAGAGTGGTCTAGTATCGAACATGTGTTCGTATCGGATGAGGGGGCGGAGGAAGGGGGCCGTCAGGGGCGGGCGGCGATTTTGCATGCCGACCTGGATTCGTTCTATGCGTCGGTCGAGCAGCGGGACGCACCGGAGTTGCGGGGAAAGCCGGTGATCGTGGGGGGCGGGGTGGTGCTGGCGGCCAGTTACGAGGCGAAGGCGTACGGGGTGCGGACGCCGATGAACGCGCGGCAGGCGTTGCGGCTGTGTCCGCATGCGGTCGTGGTGCCGCCGCGGATGTCTGCCTATGCGCAGGCGAGCCGGGCCGTATTCGAGATCTTCCGCGACACCACTCCGGAGGTCGAGGGCATCTCCATCGACGAGGCCTTTCTCGATATCGCTGGGCTGCATCGCATTTCGGGCGCCCCGATCGATATCGCGGCCGGATTACGGGCGCGGGTGCGGGCCGAGGTCGGACTGCCCATCTCGGTCGGCGTGGCGCGTAGCAAATTCCTCGCCAAGGTGGCCAGTGCGGTCTGCAAACCCGACGGCCTGCTGCTGGTGCGTCCCGAGGCCGAACTCGAATTCCTGCATCCGCTGCCGGTCGAACGGCTCTGGGGGGTGGGTGAGGCGACCGCCCGGACATTGCACGAACACGGCATCACCCGGATCGGGCAACTGGCCGATACCGACCCGATGGAGTTGTGCGGTCTGCTCGGTCGCGCCGCCGGACGGCATCTGCACGCCCTGGCCTGGGCACGCGATCCGCGCCGGGTCGACACCGGTCGCCGGCGCCGATCGATCGGTGCGCAACGCGCGCTGGGAAACCGGCCTCGCACCGATGCCGAGATCGAGGCCTACCTGCACGGCCTGGCGGATCGGCTCGGACACCGGTTGCGGGCGGCACGACGGATCTGCCGAACCGTGGTGCTGCGCTTACGGTTCGCCGATTTCGGTCGCGCGACCCGTTCGCACACCCTGCCGACCGCCACCGACGACGGGGCGACGATCCTGCAGGCCGCCCGCACCCTGCTCGGCGCCGCTCGCCCCCTGATCGAGGAGCGCGGCATCACCCTCATCGGCCTCGCGCTGACGAACCTGCAGAATACGGATCCGCGGCAGCTGATGCTGCCGTTGGATGCCCGCCCGGACACCACCCTCGACGCGGCACTGGACGCGGTGCGCGACCGCTTCGGCGCCGGAACCGTCACCCGGGCCGCACTGCTCGGGCGCGGTGAGGGCTTGTCGGTGCCGCTGCTCCCCGACTGATTCGTCGGGCCACGATCACTGCGCCGGCAGCAGTCCGCGCGCCACCAGATCATCGAACAGCACCTGGTCGACAGGCGGCACCGCGGCCCGGTCGGCGTAGGTGAACCAGGCGATTTCGGCGATCTCACTGCTCGGCTCGATGGTGCCGGCGTAGTCCGCGGTGTAACAGCTCATTCGCACCGAAACCTCGGTGGCGCCGGGCAATTCGGCTTCGTAGGTGCCGACGTGGGCCACCGATTCCGGAATCAGCACCACGGTGAGCTCCTCGGAGATCTCCCGGATCAGCGTCTGCCGATCGGTCTCCTCGCCCTCGCGCTTGCCGCCGGGAATGTAGAACTCGTCCTTACCGTCCGGGCGGGCGCACAGGATCCGGCCGTCCTCGATCAGCACCCATGCCACGGTATCGATGAGGCGTCGTGACGATTCGATCCGCATCCGCGCAGCCTACCCGGGTGTACCCCGACCGCCCGAGCCTCGGGCGGCGCCTCCGCGGCCGCGTGATAGACAGAGCTGAACGCAGTGATCGGAAGGTGTGGTGCGATGCCGGACAGTACGCAGCCGACGAGTCCGGTGGAGCTGATCGCGCAACGCTTCCGCCGCGGCAGCGCCACCGGTGAGCATCGCGATGGGGCCCGCCTGGCCCTGGTCATCGAGGGTGGCTCGGCCCGCGGGGTCTATTCGCACGGCATGGTGACCGGTCTGGAAGAACTCGGGGTGCTGCGGTGTTTCGACGCGGTCTACGGCGCCTCGGCCGGCGCGCTGAACGGGGCGTGGCTGCTGTGCGGGCGAGCGGCGCGGGCGCGGCGCGCCTGGCATTCCGATGTGGTGCGGCGGGTGATCTCCCCGGCCCGGGCGTTGCGCGGCGGTCTGGTCGTGGACACCCGATATCTGGTGCACACCGTGTACGAGCGCGTCGTCCCGATGGATTTCGCGGCGATCCTCGACAATGCGGTCACCTTCCACCCGATCGGCACCGATATCGCCGACGGCAGCGCCGTCGACCTGCGCCCGCACATCAGCGATATCCCCACCCTGCAGCGCGCGCTGCGCGCCAGCACCTGTATGCCGGTTCTGGCCGGACGCCCGGTGGCGGTGGGCGACGGGCGCTACGTCGATGCCGGACTGTCCGAATCGGTGCCGATCACCACCGCCCGCGCCCAGGGCGCCACCCACATCGTGGTGTTGCGCACCCGGCGGGCCGATGAAAAGCCGAGCGTCCCTTCGGATTTCGAACGGCGCGTGGTCGCTCGGGTGCTCGGCGTTTCGGGTCCGAAAGTCGCCGAGAGCTGGTTCGCCCGCGCCGCGCAATTCGCCGCCGACGAGCACCGCATGACGGCCGACCCGTCGATTCTGCAGATCCGCCCACCCCTGGGCGCGCCCACGATCGGCAGAGTCGCCCGCGATTCCGCGGTTCTGTTGCGCGCCTTGGACCTGGGGCGCGCGGCAACCTTGGCAGCGCTCGGCGGCGCGCTCGAATCCGCGGGAGACGTCGCAATCTGAGTCGGCTCCAACTGTCGAATCCACTCGAATCCCGGCAACAACCTGCGGCAAATTCCCTTATCAGGCCGGCTTACCTGTTCCAGGGCCAAGTCGTACCGATGCAGCGGTGGCCGACCGGCAGCGGGAGCAGCTCTCAAAGAGCTCAGCCCAGGTTCAGTTGGTCGCGGCCGGTGGCGCGAGCGAGATGGACGGCTTCGGCCCGGAGTAGCTCCGAGTCGACATGTTCGTCGTCGAACATGCTCACGGTGAGGGTGTTGTCGATGGTTTCCCACGTTCCGGCGATCCGGCCGCCGACGAGGACCAGGGGCGAGATCCAGCCGGCGGTCCGGCTGACCTTCGTGCGATGGGCCGGAGGGAGGAGGACCGGATCCGTGGTGCCGGGTCCGAGGACGTATTGGTCGAAGGGGCCGAGCAGGCGGACGCTGTCGGTGGGAGTGGTGGCGGCCAGACCGGCGGCGTCCTCGGTGCGGATCCAGGTCCGGCGGCCCTCGACGTCGACTTCGGTGAGTTCGGATCCCAGATCGGCGAACCATTGGCGCACAGTGGTTTTGCGCAACACACCGCGGATGAGCCAGGCGTTGAACGCCTCCGGTGTGCCCGGACCGTAGGCGCCGAGATAGGCGTGGATCAGGCGTGACGCCGCGATGTCGGTGGGCGGCAGGCCGCTCCAACCGCTCACCGCATGCGCCGGGGCGGTGAAGGTCACCGACGATCCGCGAGCGGGCCCGTGACACAGCACCCCCTGCCAGGCCAGCGGTTTCAACAGCGCGCCCCAGCCGGACCGCAACTGCTCACCCATCGCCGCGAAGCGGCGGTCACGTACCAGTTCGTCGACCAGTTCCGTCCGGCTCAGCACGGCGCCGCCGTCGAGCAGTTCGGCGACCGCGTCGGTCAGCGCCTTCACTTCCCCGGGGTCGGCGCCGAAATTGCGTTGCCACGCGGGCTTCTCCCATGTGCGCGCCGAGGCGATCAGAGCCAGTGCGGCGGCCGTGGTGTCGGGTGTCATCGCGTGCAGCGTGCCGCGCATCGCCCACGTCTTCAGCAACTCACCGGCGTCGAGCGCGCGGACGAGCTCTCCCGGCACTCCCCCGCGCCGCACGGCCACCGCGGTCTCCGCCGCGGACGCCACCTGCGCCTGCACCCCGGCCAGTCGCCGCGCCACCGCGACCGCATCCCCGCCGTCACGCGCTTCGACGAAGCCTCGCCGCAATCGCCACGCGAACACCTGACCCCATGTGGCCTCCACCGCACCTCCCACATCCGCACACCCGCCGATCCGCGCGCTCACCTTACGGCTCGCCACCGACAACCACAGAGTCGTGACGCCTCGCACACCTCGAGGGCAATTCATGCGTGTTCATGCATGTATTGCTAGTCTGTTGCCGTGACTCCGAAATCCGAAGACTCCCCCGAGCCGTTCTGGACGCTGGAGACCCGGCTCGCCTCGGCACTGCTGATCCTGGCCGGATTCGTGGGCGCGGCCGCCTACACCCACTCCGAGGGCTACTTCGTCACCTTCATGACCGGTAATACCGAGCGCGCCGCCATCGGCGGATTTCTCGGCGATTACACCCTCGCGGCCGGCGCTTTCGCCCTGATCGTTTTCTTTCTCGCCGGAGTACTGGTGGCGTCGATCTGCCGCCGGCACTGGTGGCGCAATCATCCGCACGGCGCGACCATGCTCGCCACCGCCGCACTCACCGGGGCCGCCGTCCTCGACACGATTCTCTACCGGCACGATTCCGATCTCGGCCTGGTACCGATCCTGTTCGTCTCGTTCGCGATGGGTTCGCTGAACACCTCGTTCGTCAAGAAGGGCGAGGTGTCGATCCCGGTCACCTACGTCACCGGAACCCTGGTGAAATTCGCCCAGGGCGTGGAGCGGCATATCGCCGGCGGCACCCATCGTGAGTGGCTGGGCTACGCGGTGCAATGGCTGTCGTTCGCCGCCGGCGCCTTGTTCGGCGGTCTGGTCTCCCTCGTCGTCGAGGGCGCCGACATGCTCTACACCGCCGTCATCGCCTCCGCGATCGTGGCCGCCTACACCTGGCGCGCGGACCTCAGCTGGGTGCAGCGCCATCCGTCCTCGGAGTAACGGGCCCTTCTTCGAGTAACGGGCACGGCCATGGTATCTGCGCGACCGGCGGCACCGAATCAATAGATGTCAGGTCGTCTCGCCGGCCGCGTTCGCGCTGTCGCCGACCCGCCCGGACCTGGGTTGCGGTGGATGTTCGTCTCGGAGGATTCGTATCAGAGGGTCAGGCGTCGGAGAAATGAGGTGTCCGGTGAACACTGCTGCCGATATCGACGAGATGGGTCCGATCGACTATCTCGTCATCGAGTTTCCCGCCGACCGGCAACCCGACGGTTCGGCGTTGCCGCTACTTCGCGATCTGGTGGACCGCGGTGTCATCCGGGTCCTGGATCTGGCCTTCGTGCAGAAGGAGGCCGACGGTTCACTGACCGGGATCGACATCGCCGATGTCGGGTTGACCGGTGACCTGGATGTGACCCTGTTCGCCGAGGCGGCGACCGGACTGCTCGACGACGGTGATCTGCGCGAAGCCGGTAACGCCTTGGAGCCCGGCCATTCCGCCGCCGTCCTCCTCTACGAGAACGCGTGGGCGGCCCCGCTGGCCGTCGCGTTGCGGCGCAACGGCGCCGAACTCGTGGCATCCGGTCGCATTCCGGTGCAAGCCATCCTTTCGACCCTCGACAAACTCGAGGCTGATAGCTGAGGAGAAGCAGCATGCCCGGATTACTTCGTGGCGTCGCCCGCACCGCGGTGGTCGCCGGAACGGCCACGGCCGTATCCAATCGCGTGTCGCGCCGCCAGGGCCAACGCTGGGCCACGCAGCAGGAGTACCAGGACCAGCAGCAACAACCGCCGCCGCCCGCACCGAGCGGCGGGGGCACCGACCGCATCGCCGCCCTGAAGCAATTGGGCGAGTTGAAAGCCCAGGGGGTGCTCACCGAGCAGGAATTCGAATCGGAGAAGGCGCGCATTCTCGCGTCGTGACCACCGGGCGCCACCGCACGGAGATCAGGAGAAGCAGCATGAAACTCGTCAAGGCGGTAGCAGTGCTGGCGACCGGTGCGGCAGCGCTGATTCCGATCGCCGCATGTTCCTCGGACAACAACAGCAGTCCGGCCGCGGTCACCACGACCACGGCGCACGGCGAGCACACCGATATGCGAAGCAGTCTCGCCACCACGGCCTCGTCGGTGGTCGGCTCGGCCCTCAACTCCGCGCAGCAGGCGGTGCAGAACGCGATCAACAGCGTCCTGTCCGCGGCGCCGATCACCTTCGACAAGGGCAGCTCCGATCTGAGCCCGACCGACGTCGCCACGATCAAAGCGGTGGCGCTTCCGCTCAAGGGCAACGACACCGCGGTGAAGATCGAAACCTACGCCGTCGACTCGAATTCCGGGGCGGCAGACTCGCTCGCCGAGGCGCGAGGCAACAACGTCGCCACGGCCCTGCAGAACGAGGGGATCGACAAGGGGCGCATCACCGTCCACGCGGAGGGCAATCCGATCGAGTCGAACGTGCAGATCGATCAGGCGACGATCTCCGTCACCATGAAATAGCGATCACCGTTCGGCGTCCGGCTCGCCGCCCTCCGCCTCCGTGCGGGTCGGGCCGGGAATCAGCACCTTGGTGATCGTCGCCGCCCCGACCACCACCAGCGACAGTACGAAAAGCCAGCTGATGGCGGTGAACACCGGGCCCAGCAGCCCGAACTTGGCCTGCGCGGAGGCCGTGATCTTCGGCAGTACCAGACGTCCCGCCGCCCGGACCGTCGTCAGTCCGACGGCTGTCAGCGCCCCGGTCGTCCACAGTGCCGGCCCGCGCAGCTTGCCCAGCGTGAGCAGGTACGCGCAGAGGGGCCACACGATCATCCACACCAGTAACTCGCCGCCGACGGTGAGGGGCAGTCCGACGTAGCGCAGTCCGGCGAGTTCGCGCACGGCCCCGATGGTCACCGCCGAGAATGCGACGACGAGCAGGACCACAGGCCAGCGCCAAGCGTCGCGCAAGCCGATCGCCGGCACATCCCACAGCTTGCCGTAGATCCGGGCGAGGGTTTTGGCGAACGAGGCGCCGCTGATCACGACCATCAGCAACCCGACGACCCCGAACGCGGCGAATGTCGGATCGCCGGCCGCGACGACACCGAAGGCGGACCGGAACGTCGCCCGGTCCAGGCCCAACTGGTCGTCGATCGCGCGGGTCGCGAGATCCAGCTGGGAGAAGACGGACCCGGCGATGATCACGGGCAGCACGCAGGTGAAGATCTTGGCCGCCAGCGTCATCGATCGATCCACGATTTCGATATCGGCGAATTCGCCGATCACCTGCCGGAGCGGCCCGGACCAGGAACCCGGTGAACCCCGGCGCGCCGCGGCCGTCGGGGCGCTCAGATTCATCGACCACATAGCGTCGATTCAACTCCGGCCGACGACTGTGCGCGAGCGCCGAAACCCCCGATATTCGTGGCGGGGTTATGCGCGCGGGCCGGGTCGCTTGTCCATCAACCGCAGAATGAGCGGGGTGAAGATCAGCTGCATCGCCAGATCCATCTTGCCGCCCGGCACCACGATGCAGTTCGGGCGCGACATGAACGAATCGTGCAGCATCGACAGCAGATACGGGAAATCGATCACCTTCGGATCGGCGAAACGGATCACGACGAAACTCTCGTCGGCGGTCGGAATGCTGCGGGCCGTGAACGGATTCGAGGTGTCCACGGTCGGCACCCGTTGAAAATTGACGTACGTGCGCGAGAACTGCGGGCAGATGTACTTCACGTAGTCGGGCATGCGCCGCAGGATCGTATCGATCACCGCCTCGCTGGAATAGCCTCGCTCGGTCTTGTCGCGAATGACCTTCTGAATCCACTCCAGGTTCACGATGGGCACCACCCCCACCAGCAGATCCGCGTAACGCGCCACATCGACGGCGCCGGTGACCGCGGCGCCGTGCAACCCCTCGTAGAACAGCAGGTCGCTGCCGGGGGCGAGTTCCTCCCACGGCGTGAACGTGCCCGGTTCCAGTCCGTAAGGTTTGGCCTCGGTCTCGTCGTGCAGATATTTGCGCACCAGGCCGACGCCGGACTGGCCGTAATCGCGAAAGAGGCTTTCCAGTTCGGTGAGCAGATTGGCCTCCGGGCCGAAATGCGAGAAATGCAGGTTCAGATCGGCTTCGGCCTCGGCCATCGCCGCCTGCATTTGGCCGCGATCGTAGCGATGGAACGAATCCCCCTCTACGATCGCGGCATTGATGCCCTCCCGCCGGAAGATCTCCTGGAAGGTCCGGGTGACGCTGGTCGTTCCGGCGCCGGAGGAACCGGTAATGGCGACCACGGGATGTTTGCGCGACATGACATCTCGATTCGATCAGCCGGCGTTCAATGACGCGCCGGTCGGAACAGGGTGCGGGTACCGAACAACGACGCGTCGAACGGCGGTCCGGCATCGGGTTCACGGTGATAGCGCTCGATCCGGCGCACCTCGTTGCGCGATCCGAAAACCAGCGGGATCTGCTGATGCAGGTGCTCGGGAATCACCTCGAGCACCCGTTCGTGGCCGGTGGTCGCGGCACCGCCGGCTTGTTCGATGACGAAGGCGATCGGATTGGCGCCGTAGAGCAGCGAGACCCGCCCGGGCCGGCCGGGATCGCGGGTGTCGTACGGATACAGATAGACCCCGCCGCGGGTGAGGATATGAAAGGCGTCGGCGACCAGCGACGCCACCCAGCGCATATTGAAGTCGCGCGACCGCGGCCCCTCCACTCCGTCGAGACATTCGTGCACATAACGCCGCACCGGGCGCTGCCAGAACCGCTCGTTGGCGGCATTGATCGCGAATCCCGAGGTGTCCTCCGGAATGCGCATGCGGGGATGGGTGAGGACGAAGGCGCCGATCTCCCGATCGAGAGTGAATCCGTCGACTCCGCTGCCGGTGGTGAGAACCAGCATCGTCGCCGGGCCGTACAGCGTGAATCCCGCGCACACCTGCCGTACGCCCGGTTGCAGAAAATCCGCCGCCTGCGGCGCCCGCCCGTCCTCCGGTGCGCGCAGCACACTGAATATCGTGCCGACCGGCAGATTCACATCGATATTCGAGGAGCCGTCCAGTGGATCGAAGGCCAGCATGTATTTGCCGCGGCGCACCTCCCCCGGCACCGGATGAAATCCGTTCATCTGCTCCGACAGCAACGCCGACAACGGCCCGCTCGATTCGGATTGCTCCACCATGATGTCGTTGGCGATGGCGTCCATGCGCCGATGCAGGCTCACCGGCGGATCCGTGCCGTCGGATGCGTCGAGCGCGCCCACGATGCGACCGCGGGTCACCTGATTGGCGATGATCTTCGCCGCGGTGGACACCACATTCAGCAGCGCGGAAAATTCCCCGGAAGAACCGGGATGCCGATGTTCCTGTTCGATCGTGTAGCGGGTGAGGGTTTTCATTCCGTCGGGCACGCCGGCGCCTCCTCCGCGGCACGCGCACCATCGCCGAAAACGCTGCTGCCGTAGATGTCTTCGGCCGTCAGCGTCATCAGGTCGGCCTTGCCGAGCGGGCGATGCTCCTGCACGAGCCGATTGGCCTGGCGCAGCCGGCACCGGTCCACGGCGTTGCGGACACTGCGCGCATTCGCGAACCGCGGCCGCGCCATCCGCACCTCGAGGTAGTCGTCGAAGGCCGCTGCCGCCGAATTGCCGAACCGGAAATTCTGCTGTGCCACCATCACTTCCGCGATCGCCAGCAATTCCTCGCGCGTGTAGTCCGGGAATTCGATGTGGTGAGCCACCCGCGAGGACAAACCGGGATTGGCGGAGAAGAACGTCTCCATCCGGTCCGGATATCCGGCGAAGATCACCACCAGGCTGGAACGTTCGGTCTCCATCTCCTGCAGCAGGATCTCGATGACCTCCTGTCCGTAGTCCCGCTCGTTCTCCGGCCGGAACAGGTAATAGGCCTCGTCGATGAACAGCACTCCCCCCGCCGCTTTGGCCAGTGCCTCCTTGGTCTTGGGGGCGGTGTGGCCGATGAACTGGCCCACCAGGTCGTCGCGGGTCACCGTGTGCACCTTCGGTTTCCGGATGTAGCCGAGGGCGTGCAGCATCTCCGCCATCCGCAGCGCGACCGTCGTCTTCCCGGTGCCGGGACCGCCGGTGAAACTCATATGCATGGTGGGACGGTCGGCCTGCAATCCGAACCGCTGCCGGGCCCGGTCGATCAGCAGCAACGCCGCGATCTCACGCACCCGCTGCTTGACCGTGGCCAGCCCGATCAGTTCCGCATCGAGCCGGGCCAGAGTGTCCTCGACGTTCTTACCGGCCAGATCCGTCGACAGATCGACCGTCGCGTCGTCGGCCAGCGTGATCTCCGACGGGTCGGGATCCGCGTGCGGCTCGATGTGATTCGCACCCGAACCGCTCGCGCCGGGCCGGTACATCCGAAATCCCGATCCGCTGCCCTGTGTGCCACCGGACATCGCCGGCCTCCCGTCCACCATCGCCTCAGTCCCGGTAGCGCGCGCCCGCGGGCACGTCGGTGGCGTAGGACCGCAGGCCGTAGTGCTGCCGGCGATCCTCGGTCTCGGTGCGCACCACCACGAAGCCCGGTTCGTCGGCGGGCCGCTGCACCAGGAAACTCAGTGCGGTCGTCTGCCGGCCGTAGCTCGCGTCGTAGGCGTTGACGCGGATGTAGTGGTGCGGGAACGTCGAACGGCAGGCGTTCACCTCGGCGAGCACACCGTCGGGTTCGTCGAGGTCGAACAGCGGCAACCCCCACATCTCCCAGTAGACGTTGCGTGGATGCGGATCGTCGGTGTACTCGATCGAGACGGGCCAGTTGTTGAGCAGCGCATAGCGGATCTGAGCGCCGATCTCGGTATCGGTCAGGTCGGGCAGATGGGAGAACGTCCCTTGACGCAGATGCATTGCGTCTCCTTGTGTGTCGTCGGGTCGATCGGGCCGGGCGGTCAGGCGGTGACCGTCGGTACCGCGTCGGGGGCGTCGGTGGAGGTGTAGTCGAAGGTGACATCGCCCCAGGTCGCGAGCGCGACGTCCAGCGACGGACAGATCCTCGCCGCGGCGCGCAGGGCGTCGGGCCCCTCCTTCAGCAGATCGCGACCTTCGTTGCGCGCCTTGACCATTGCCTCCAGGGCGACCCGGTTGGCCTCCGCGCCCGCGGCGATACCCATCGGATGGCCGATGGTGCCGCCGCCGAACTGCAGGATCGCGTCGTCGCCGAACAGATCCAGCAGTTGATGCATCTGCCCCGCGTGGATTCCGCCCGATGCCACCGGCATCACTCCGGGCAGACTCGCCCAGTCCTGGTCGAAGAAGATGCCGTTGCGCGGATTGGCCGGAATGTGGTTGTCGCGCAACGTATCGTAGAAACCCTTCACCGTGTGCGGGTCCCCCTCGAGCTTGCCGATGACGGTGCCGGCGTGCAGGTGATCCACGCCGATGAGGCGGCACCATTTCGCCAGCACCCGGAAGCTGACACCGTGGGTCTTCTGACGGGTGAAGGTCGAATGCCCGGCCCGGTGCAGATGCAACAGCATCCCGTTGCGCCGCGCCCACTTCGACATCGACTGCATCGCCGTGTAGCCGACGGTGAGGTCCATCATCACGATCACGCTGCCGAGCGATTTCGCGAACTCCGCGCGCTCGTACATATCCTCCATCGTGGCGGCCGTGATATTGAGATAGTGACCCTTCAATTCTCCCGTTTCCGCGGTCGCGCGGTTCACGCCCTCAATGGCGAACAGATAGCGATCGCGCCATCGCATGAACGGTTGTGAGTTGATGTTCTCGTCGTCCTTGGTGAAATCGAGGCCACCCTTACACGCCTCGTACACCACCCGTCCGTAGTTGCGTGCCGAGAGGCCGAGTTTCGGCTTCACGGTCGCCCCCAGCAACGGCCGGCCGTACTTGTTCAGATATTCCCGTTCCATAACGATTCCATGCGGCGGTCCCTGAAAGGTCTTGACATAGGCCACCGGAATACGCATGTCCTCGAGCCGCAATGCCTGAAGCGGTTTGAAACCGAAGACATTGCCGATCACCGAGGAGGTCAGATTGGTGATCGAGCCCTCTTCGAAAAGGTCCAGATCGTAGGCGATATAGGCGAAATACTCTCCCGGCCGCCCCGGCACCTCCTCGACCCGATAGCATTTGGCCCGGTAGCGGTCGTGCGCGGTGAGCCGGTCGGTCCACACGACAGTCCATGTGGCAGTGGAGGATTCGCCGGCCACGGCAGCTGCCGCCTCGATCGGGTCCACCCCCGGTTGCGGCGTCACCCGGAACACCGCCAGCACATCGGTATCGCAGGGTTGATAGTCCGCGTCGTAATAGCCCATCGACGCATACGAGTGCACGCCCGGATCCCAGCGGTCACGAGTCGATTCGTCGGTCATCGGTCCTCCTGTATTTTGCGGGACACCCGCACCCGGTCGGCGTCGCGAGCCGCTGCGCGAATCTCACCTGCGACACCTCCTGGGATGGTGCGGCGAGTGCGCAGATTCAGGATGCGGGCACCGCCCGGCGAGGACAATTCGATTGTTTCCGGTCTCGCTCAACCGAATCGTTGGGTTTGCTACCGTCTGTAGATGGGAACGGTGAGTGCGGTCCGAATGGAAACGTTTCTGGCTGTGGCCCGGCACAACAGCATTCGGCGCGCCGCTGCGCAACTGCACATCACCGAGGCGGCCGCATCGGCGGCGGTGGCACATATCGAAAAGCAACTCGGCGCGAAACTGATCGCGAAATCCGGACGCGGTATCGCACTCACCGAGGCGGGGCGGGTCTATGCCGAATACTGCCGCAGCATCCTCGGTTTGATGAAAGAAGCGCATGCCGCAGTACGCCGCGCCGAAACGGGGCGGTTGCGTATCGGGGTGGTGGCGACCGCCGGGGAATACGTGCTGCTGCGGCTGCTGGTGTCGTTTCGCGACCGCTACCCCGAGATCGAACTGGGTCTGTCGATCCACCCACGCGATCTGCTGTTCATCGAATTACAGCACCACGAAACCGATCTCGTGATCGCCGGGCGTCCGCCCCGCGACACCGGGTTGGTGGTGCGGGCGCGCCGGCCCAGCCGCCTGGTCGTGGTGGGAGCGCCGGGACGATCCCACGATCCGCGCACCACGACCTGGCTGTTGCGCGGCCCCGGTTCGGGCACCAGGGACACCACACTGGCCCTGCTGGATCGGCTGCAGATCCGCCCACCCGCCCTCACCCTCGGCACCCACGGCGCCGTCCTCGCCGCCGCCCGGGAAGGGCTGGGGATCACGCTGATTCACAGCGACGCGGTGGAAGCAGATGTGGCGCAAGGCAACCTGGTCGTCGTGCCGGTCGAGGGAACACCGCTGGACCGCCCGTGGCATGCGGTGACGACCGGCACCCCGACTCCGGCGGCCCGCCTGTTCGTCGCGCATATGGTCGACCCCGCCCGGGTGGGCGACCACGCCTTCCACCCGACCACCGACCACCCCACCGGCCCCTTGCCGACCACCTCCACCGCCTCCGACCCGGCCCCGAAGCCTCATTCGACCACACGACGCCCCGGCACCGGACCGTAAGTGTCTCCACCGCCGGAGCCGTAGCGTCACGGCTGCCAGGGATCGGCGCCCATCTCTGGTTTGAGATGGTGCAGATTGGTGATCCGGCGTGCGGATTCCCGCAACTGGCGCCTGTGCTGCTCCAACGCGGGGTCGTTGGTCACCACCGACCGGTGATATCTCTCCGCGGTCGCCAGGTGGTTCTCGGCCAGTCGGTTGCCGATGTAGTAGCGGGTGTCGCGCCCGGCATTGTTCCACTGGTCCGGAGTAATCCGGCGTATCGCCGTCTCGGAGTCCCAGGATCGCTCGACCAGCCGCACGAAATTGTGATCGATCGCGGCGCCGTCCTCGGGAGCGTTGGCGTGTCGCCTGAAGTTGGCCGCGGCCACCACCGCCTGCGCGGAGAAGGCCTCGTGCGCGCGATCGCCGACGTGGTTGTCGACGGCCATCGACGCAGCGAGCGCCTTTTGCAGCGGGGCGAACCCGTACGGCGACGCGTCCCGGAGGCTCGCCTTCTGCACGGCCAATGCCCGCAGCGCGTCGATAACTCCCTGATCGGTGGCTCCGGTCGCCAAAAGGGTGGGAGCGAGATACAGATCCGGCACCCGGCTGTCGGTCAGCCCGTCCAGCGCATTGGCCACGCCGAGGGTCGACTCCAAACCGTCGCCGCCGGCGCGCGCGAGCGCCTTCTCGCGCCAGTTCAGCCGGTTCAGCTGGAGCCATTGCGCACCCTCGCGGTTCAGCGGCGCGCTGTCCATATTCGCCAGATCCGCGCGCTTGCGCCGTAGCGCGAACGGATTCAGCGGTCCCATGGTGCGCCCGGCAGCCCAGGCGGCGATCGGTGACGAGTTCAAGGTGTTCAGGGCCGCCACGGTGGTCAAAAGCTTTGTCGGAGAATGCGCGCCGGATCCGCCACCGGGCATGCCGAGGGCGGTCTTTCCGCCGGCCCCCGTGGCGAAGCCACCCTGGGTCGCGAGCGCGAATCGGTTGGCGATCCAGTCGTTTCCTCTGTCCAGGTTGAAATCGAGGCGGCGCAGCTGCGTGATCGCGATGATCTCGACACACACGACGATTATCAGAACCGCGAACACCTGGCCCTGCGCCTGGTCGAACAGGCCGCCGAGAAGGACGAGATATATTCCGAGAAATATAATGAAGGCGACCATTTTGAATCCGGACACGAAGGAATGCACGAGACTTCGCACCAGGTGTGTCTGGGTGGGTCCGTATATGAATCCGCCCGCGGCGAACCCGAATATCGTCATGAACGCGTAGTAGATGGCGTCGAACGCGGTGCGCATGATTTTGAGGGCCATGTAGACGCCGAACAGGATTGTTATCAAGCCGCAGAGGATCAGCACCAGGCCGGTACCGACCTGCGACATCGTCGGATGGTCGATGCGGTGGATAGCATCCATGTCATGACAGTTCTCCAGGCCCGAGTGCAGCAGATTCTTGCTGCCTGCCGTGATTCCGGCGGTCCACGCGTTCCGGCACGCGGAATTGCCGTCGATGACATGTCCGAAATTCCATACCTGGACCGGCTTACGTACCAAGTTGTCCGCCAGGGCGCTCTGGATGTTCTTCACAAATTCGCCGGCCGCAGGCGTGGATCGGCCTTGGAGGCCTGCTACCACGGCAATGCCGAGGTCGCGGCCCTGAGCCATCAGTCCGTCGGAGGAGAGGACATCGGCCAGCGGATTCGCCAGGAAGAACGGTCCTGCTATGCCGATGAGAATCATCGTTACCGCTTGTGACGTGGCTTTGGAATGGAATCCGCGCACGACGAACCAGGCCACGACGAGTGCGCCGATGGTTGCCGCGGTGACGAGCATCATCGGAGTCGCAAGCTGTTCGGTGAGTGCGGAGGCCAGCCCGCGCAGCGGGTTTGCCAGCATATCCAGCCATTTGAAGCTGAGGGCCATGCCGATGAGCCATATGGCGGTCGTCATGATGACGACGTACAGGATCAGTTCGAACCCGAGAGCCGACCACAACACGGTGGTGCCGGGATGCAGTATTCCGGGGTCTTTCGCGGCGAATTGATAGTTCGCCAGCGGGGCCCCGGTGGAATCGTGTATCTGCATCCAACTGACGGCATCCACGGACGAACTGTCGTCTTCGGTATCGGTACCAGGTTGCGCCCGCGCTATTCCGATCATGCCAGGCGGTGCGAGGACGGCCAGCACCGAGAGAAACAAGAAAAGAAAGAGCCGACGTCGTATCGGCGAAATGCCGGGCTTCGACGGACTCGCCATCGGCTGTGAAGCTGCGGTAATGCGATCGATTCTCATCGGTCGTGCCAACTTCCGGTAAGAGAGCAGCGTTGTAGCCGTGCCGAAAGCCGCCCTTCGACCCAGGGGCGCTTTTTTACATGCTCGGACTACCCGCCGCTCGCATTGTCGAGGGGGTTCACACAGGTGACGCGCGGCCGGAACCTGAACCGCCGCAGACAGAATTCGGCTACGGAGCCCAGCGTTCCGGCTTCGATATCAGTGCTGTTGCAGACTGCGATGCCGACAACCAGTGCAAAGCAGTCGGAAAGGCGTGATCACCCGAGTCGCGTCGTCATCGCAAGCGACGGCGATCGCGTCTCCAGGCGGTGAAACGGCGATCGACGTTACATCGCGAGCTCAGCTCGAGCGCGGGCGTCCCACTCGGGGGTTCGAGTGGTCGAAGCGCTGTGTTGCGCGCGGAGTTCGTTTGCCGCTGTGTTCATCGCCGTCCTGAGTCCGTTAACCCATTATTCAAGTCCAAGATACCCTGTGCCCGAGGCATTTTCGACTCTCCAGGCCTGGGACACCGGGCCCGGAACATCCGCCGTCGATCCGGCCGGCAGCCTGTCGTGCGGGAACGGTGTGCAACCGCCACGCGGAACGAGGCCGGGTCGGCCGAGGAAACCCTCGGCGCCGCCGATGAGCCGGCCGAACGCGTCGGGATCGAGCGGGAGGGCATACTTACTGAATCGGATATCGCCGACGGTGCGGCTGCCGACGGTCCCAGCACACGCGTAGGAGCGACAACGCCCATGATCCAGCAGGAGCGCGCACGCAGCGCGGAGGAACTTGCCGAGGCGGCGGATCTGTATTTCGCGCTCGGCAGGATCACCCGGCTCCTGCGGCGCTCCGGCGATCTGGGTTCGCTGAGCCCCGGTTCGGCGGCGGCACTGGGCACCCTGGTGCGCAGCGGCCCGATGCGACTGGGCGATCTGGCCGCCGCTGAACACGTCACCGCCCCCACGATGTCGCGCATCGTGTCGGGTCTGGAGAAGTACGGATACCTCGAACGCACCGCCGACCCGGCCGACGGCAGAGCTCAGTTGCTGACCGTCACCGAACAGGCGAAATCGCTGGTCAACGGGCTCACATCGGCCCGGATCCAGCGCTTTGCCGCCGCCCTCGACGATATCGATCCGCAGCAGCGCCGCACGCTCGGCGACGCACTGGCTGTGCTCGTCGCACGGCTCGACGACGACGGCTCCCGGTAACGGCTTGACTTGGAGCGCACTCCAAGTCGTAGCGTCGGCCTCGTGAGTTCGCAGGGACTCACCATCCAATCCGATGGCACCTCAGGAGGACCGCTCGCATGATCGCGACCAGGAAACTCGGCGAATTGACCGTCGGCGCACAGGGACTCGGCTGCATGGGCATGAGCCAGGCCTACGGTGTGCGCGACAACGACGAGGAGTCGATCGCCACCATCCATCGCGCCCTCGACCTCGGGGTGACCCTGCTCGACACGGCGAACGTCTACGGCGCCGGCGCCAACGAGGAGCTGGTGGGCCGGGCCATCGCCGGTCGGCGCGACCAGGTGGTCCTCGCGACCAAATTCGGCATCGTGTGGGGCGAGGGCGGCAGCATGGGCGCCCGGGGCGACGCCGCCTACGTCGCGCAGTCCTGCGACGAATCGCTGAAGCGCCTCGGCGTGGACCACATCGACCTGTACTACCAGCACCGCGTCGACCCGAATGTGCCGGTCGAGGAGACCTGGGGCGCGCTGTCGGAGCTGGTCACCGCGGGTAAGGTCCGCTACCTCGGCATCTCCGAGGCTTCCGCCCAGACCATCCGCCGCGCGCACGCCGTACATCCGGTGACCGCATTGCAGAGCGAATGGTCGCTGTGGACGCGCGGTATCGAAGAGGAGGTTCTGCCCACCTGCCGTGAACTCGGCATCGGAATCGTGCCGTTCTCCCCGCTCGGGCGCGGCTTCCTCACCGGCTCGATCACCTCCACCGCCGATCTGCCCGCCGACGACCTGCGCCGCGCGCTGCCGCGCTTCGCCGACGACAACATCGACCGCAACCTGGCCGTCGTCGCCGAACTGCGTGCGATGGCGGAGGAAACGGGCGTGACCGCAGGCCAATTGGCACTGGCCTGGGTCCAGTCCCGCGGTGACGACGTGGTCCCGATTCCGGGCACCAAGCGCCGCACCTATCTCGAGCAGAATGTGGCGGCCACCGAGATCGAGCTCAGCGCCGAGGATCTGGCGCGGATCGAGGCCGCCGCCCCGGCCGACGCCTTCGCCGGAGCCCGGTATCCCGAGCACCTGGCCCGCGCCGCCGGCAAGTAGTGATCAGTGCGGGACGTCGACCGTCAGCGTGACCGGGGTGTCCGCGGCGACCGGCGTCCCCGCCTCCGGCTGCTGGGCGGTGACCGTCCAGGGGGTCGTCGCAGCGCCCGGATCGTGCATCACGTCGCGTCCGTCCGCGGTGGTGATACCGGTGACGTCGAAGCACAGCGCCGCACCGACCACGGTCTGCCCCAGTGGCTTCCCGCGGAAGTCGGGTAGCGGACGGGGCCAGGGTTGCGCGCCGCAGTCCTGGCCGGCCGCCGCCGCGACGGAACTCGATTGCGCCGCAGCGGATGTCGCGGTGGCGCCGCTCGCCTGGTCGCCGGAGGAGCCGCCGCAGGCTCCGACGGTGCAGGCGACAGCGAGCAGGGACGCGGCGAATGCGATGCGGCGCATGAATATCCTTCGGATCGAACGGCGTGTTCGGCGCCGCCGACCAGCGAACGGACGCGCGTGCAACGCACCCTAATACGCGATCGGTCACCGATCGAATCGGCCGGATCACCGCCCGGATATGCGACGTGGTCGGCGGCCGTTCGGAACGCTCCACAACGCAGACGCCGGGCGGTGAGCTCCGAGGGACAGCGCACGTCTCGAACCCCACCCGATACACCCGATGCCGGCATCGGCGACCTCGTGGTTCCGAACGAACCGCCCGAGGGAATTCTGCTCCGAAAACGGAGCGCGCAGATAACCTTTCGTGGTTACGAACCGGTGAATATCCAATCACCGTGCGGCAATGACGGATTCGGCGGCCGCCGTCACGATGCGGTGGCGAGGCTCGACACCCGCACCTCGAACATCGTCAGCCTGCTGCAGGCATTGCATCTGATGTAGATACACGGTCGAGAAAAACCGAATCCGCCACCGGCGTATCTGGGCCAGCGCGCCTGCGGCCGGCCCGCACTGGCCGATACGGGGACCTCGCTCGCCGCCGACGTCACTTACCTGCTGCAGGCGTAAGGCCTGGCCTGATTGTCACCGGCACCGACCGTGCCCGGGTCCCGGCGGACCCGGGCACGCTGCTGTTCCGGCCGGTCGCGGCCGGATCCGGGCCGGATGCTCAACCCTGCAGATATTGCTCGAGGTGTTCGCGCTCGTCCTGCAACTCCGAGATCGCGCTCTTGACCACATCTCCGATACTGACGATCCCGACCATTCGCCCGTGATCGACGACCGGCAGGTGCCGGATCCGATGTTCGGTCATCGTCGCGCGCAAACTCTCCACCCGATTCTCGGGCGAGCAGGTGTGCACGATCGCGGTCATGATGTCGGATACCGGCCGGGTCAACAGCTGCGCACCCTGTCTGTACAGGCAGCGGACCACATCCCGCTCCGAGACGATCCCGTCCAACGCGCCGCCGGCACCACACACCACCACCGCGCCGACATTGTGTTCGGCCAGCACCGCCAGCAATCTGTCGACCGTCGCCTCCGGCGCGATCGTCACCACATCGGCCCCCTTGTTGCGCAAAACCTCCGAAATTCGCATCGTCCACCGCCCTGTCGAGCCTGTCGTTGTTACGCCCTGCCGGGACAGTTCTGCCACCGAACTGCCGCCGGTTATAAGGATCGCGCGTTTTCTCCGCGGTGACCAGCAACGATTCCGATCGGCACGATCAACCTGGCGGTGAAGCGGGCGGCGAGCGCCACGCCCGGCGCGGGGACCGTTGCCGCCCAAGCTGCCACCGCGGCCGATCCGATGGACGTAGCATCCCAAGCGTGGCCGATGCGAACCGTCCCGCGCTGCGGGTTCTCGTCTACAGCAGCGATGCCGACACCCGTCGCCAGGTGATGCTGGCGCTGGGCAAGCATCCGCATCCCGACCTGCCGCCGTTCGACTACCGCGAGACCGCCACCGCGCCGGTGGTGATCGAACAGCTCGACGCCGGCGGGATCGACCTGGCGATTCTCGACGGTGAGGCCACACCCACCGGCGGAATGGGGCTGGCCAAACAGCTCAAGGACGAAATCGCCGACTGCCCGCCCATCGTGGTGCTGACCGGCAGGGCCGACGATGCCTGGCTCGCCGCTTGGTCCCGGGCCGAGGCGGCGGTCGCGCTTCCCCTGGACCCGTTCCAGCTCACCTCGGCGGTCACCACGGCTCTGAACGCTCGCCCCGCCGCCTGATCAGCGCTTTCCCGGTCGGCCGACAATCTCGTCGGCCGACCGTTTTCGTGCGCGGCGAGGGTCGCGGCACGCCCGGTTGCGGGGAGGCCATTGCGTTGTTTCGGTCATAAGTGACAGTTCCGAATTCGATCAAACACCGGGGCGGAACCGTGAGTATTCAGAAAGAGCAGTTGTAGGCTGTGCTGTAGCTCACACGAGCGTGGTTGTTGATATGAATGGCGCCCTGCCTGCCCTGTCGTCCCGCGCTCGCGCTCGAGCTGCGCTTCGGGGTGAGACTGGCCCGGCAGACGACGATGTCAGCCCCGCCTCGGCAGTTGCCGGCGAGGGAGAGGGGTTGTGCCGTTGTGAATACCCAGGTGCCGACTCTTGTGCTCGGTGCGATCGCTGCCGCGTTCGCGCTGGGATCGGTGTTGCTGGCGGCCGTGATCGGCCCCAAACGCTACAACCGCGCCAAACTCGAAGCCTACGAATGCGGTATCGAACCCACCCCGCACGCCATCGCCGGCGGGCCGGGAAATGCTGCGGGACAACGCTTTCCGGTGAAGTACTACCTCACCGCGATGCTGTTCATCATCTTCGACATCGAGATCGTATTCCTCTATCCGTGGGCGGTGCACTTCGATGCCCTCGGCGTCTTCGGGTTGGCGGCCATGGCGCTGTTCATTCTCAACGTCTCGGTTGCCTACGCCTACGAGTGGAGGCGCGGCGGCCTGAGCTGGGACTGAACGCGGGCGGGCCGCTCGGCCCGTCGGCACCGCATACCCAACCCGTCGTCCCGGCGTCCGCCGGGACCGAGGATTCGCACACGGAAGTGAGAGTTGATCCGAGATGGGGCTCGAGGAGAAATTGCCCAGCGGCTTCCTGCTGAGCACGGTCGAACAGTTCGCCGGATACCTGCGTAAGGGCTCGCTGTGGCCCGCGACGTTCGGGCTGGCCTGCTGCGCGATCGAGATGATGGCCACGGGAGCCGGTCGCTTCGACAGCGCCCGCTTCGGGATGGAGGTCTTCCGCGCCTCGCCGCGGCAGGCGGACCTGATGATCGTCGCGGGCCGGGTCAGCCAGAAGATGGCGCCGGTGCTGCGGCAGGTCTACGACCAGATGACCGAACCCAAATGGGTGCTGGCGATGGGGGTGTGCGCCTCCTCCGGCGGCATGTTCAACAACTACGCCATCGTGCAGGGCGTGGATCACGTTGTGCCCGTGGACATCTACCTGCCCGGCTGTCCCCCGCGCCCGGAGATGCTGCTGCATGCCATCTTGAAACTGCACGAGAAGATCCAGGAGATGCCGCTGGGTGTCGACCGCGCCGAGGCCGTCCGCGCGGCCGAGGCGGCCGCGCTCGCCTCCACCCCGACGATCCGGATGGAGGGGTTGCTGCGATGAGCCTGGACGCACCACGCGGCGCCGGCGATTCGCCCGAGAGCTCCGCGAACATCGAATCCTCCTCCCCCCCGCCCGCACCCGGGCCGGCGAACGAACCGGCGATCGAGCCCGAATCGCGAGGTCCTTCCCCCGACCGCCCCGACGACGAGGTCATCGGTGTGCGCCGCGGCATGTTCGGCGTCAGGGGCACCGGCGACACCTCCGGATACGGGCGGCTCGTGCGGACCGTCAGCCTGCCCGGCAGCACCCCCGCGCCCTACGGTTCCTATTTCGACGAGGTCGTCACCGCGCTGGCGCAGTCCCTGGGGGAACACGTATTCGGCACCGCGATCGACAAGGTCGTGGTGTTCGCCGGCGAGCTGACTCTGCATGTGCGGCGGGAGCGGGTCGTCGACGTGGCCCGCGCCCTGCGCGACGACCCGGCACTGCGTTTCGAACTGTGCCTCGGCGTGAACGGCGTGCACTATCCGGACGATACGGGCCGCGAACTGCACGCCGTCTACCACCTGCTGTCGATCACGCACAACCGGCGAGTGCGGGTCGAGGTGGCGGTCCCGGATTCGGATCCGCATATGCCGTCGCTGTTCCCGGTATATCCGACCACCGACTGGCACGAGCGCGAAACCTACGACTTCTTCGGCATCGTCTTCGACGGGCACCCGTCGCTGACGCGGATCATGATGCCCGACGACTGGCGTGGACATCCGCAGCGCAAGGACTACCCGCTCGGCGGGATCCCGGTCGAGTACAAGGGCGCGCGTATTCCGCCGCCGGACCAGCGGAGGACCTACAGCTGATGAACCACACCGAAATCACCGGCGCCGCAACGGATCCGGTCGCCGAGAGCCCGGCGGTCACGGTCGTCGGACAGGACTGGGACGATGTGCGCGAGGCCCTCGACGGCGCCGCGGAGGAGCGCATCGTCGTCAATATGGGGCCACAGCATCCGTCCACGCACGGCGTGCTGCGGCTGATCCTCGAGATCGAGGGCGAAACGGTCACCGAGGCGCGCTGCGGAATCGGCTACCTGCACACCGGCATCGAGAAGAATCTCGAGTTCCGCAACTGGGTGCAGGGCGTCACGTTCGTGACCCGGATGGACTACCTTTCCCCGCTGTTCAACGAGACGGCCTACTGCCTGGCCGTGGAGCGGCTGCTCGGCATCACCGACGATATTCCCGAGCGGGTGAACATCGTCCGCGTCATGCTGATGGAACTCAACCGCATCTCCTCCCATCTGGTCGCGCTGGCCACCGGAGGTATGGAACTCGGCGCGCTGACGCCGATGCTGTTCGGCTTCCGCGAGCGCGAGCTGATCCTCGACATCTTCGAAACCGTCACCGGACTGCGGATGAACCACGCCTACATCCGTCCGGGCGGACTGGCACAGGATCTGCCGCCCGACGCGGTGGGCAAGATCCGGGATCTGCTGGCCCTCATGCCGAAACGGCTGCGCGATATGGAGTTGCTGCTCAACGAGAACCCGATCTTCAAGGCGCGCACGCGCGGCATCGGATATCTCGACCTGGCCTCGTGTATGGCTCTGGGAGTGACGGGCCCGGTCCTGCGCTCGACCGGACTGCCGCACGATCTGCGCAAGTCGCAGCCGTACTGCGGCTACGAGGACTACGAGTTCGACGTCATGACCGACACCGGATGCGACTGCTACGGCCGCTACCTGATCCGCATCAAGGAGATGAAGGAGTCGCTGAAGATCGTCGAGCAGTGCCTCGACAAACTCCGCCCGGGCCCGGTCATGGTGTCGGACAAGAAGATCGCGTGGCCGGCCGATCTGAAGCTCGGGCCCGACGGCCTCGGCAATTCCGCCGAACATATCGGCACCATCATGGGCACCTCCATGGAGGCGCTGATCCACCACTTCAAACTCGTCACCGAGGGTATGCGGGTGCCGCCCGGCCAGGTGTACACATCGGTGGAGTCCCCGCGCGGCGAACTCGGCGTCCACATGGTCTCCGACGGCGGAACCCGGCCCTACCGTGTGCATTTCCGCGATCCCTCGTTCACGAATCTGCAGGCCGTGGCGGCGATGTGCGAAGGCGGCATGGTCGCCGACGTGATCGCCTCCGTGGCCAGCATCGACCCGGTGATGGGTGGTGTCGACCGATGACAGCCGAACCGATTCCCGCGACCGCGACCGGTCGCGACCCGATCCTGCTGCAGTTGTCGCAGCGGCCCGTCCCCTACCCGCCGCAGGTGCAGGAGAATCTGCGGGCGGAGGCACGGGAGATCATCGATCGCTATCCGCACCCGCGCTCGGCGCTGCTGCCGCTGCTGCATCTGGTGCAGAGCGTCGAAGGATATGTCAGCAGCACCGGGATCGCGTTCTGCGCCGAACAACTCGGGCTCACCGACGCCGAAGTGACCGCGGTCGCCACCTTCTACTCGATGTATCGCCGCACCCCGACCGGCGACTATCACGTCGGAGTCTGCACCAATACGCTGTGCGCGGTCATGGGCGGCGACGAGATCCTGGCCGCGCTCACCCGGCATCTGGAGATCACCCCCGGGGAAACGACCGCGGACGGGTCCATCACGCTGGAACATCTGGAGTGCAACGCCGCCTGCGATTACGCCCCGGTCGTCATGGTGAACTGGGAATTCTTCGACAACCAGACCCCGGAGTTGGCCCGCGCGCTCGCCGACGCGCTGCGAGCCGGACGCGAGGTCACCGGCACGCGCAGCGGCGCACCGTTGTGCAGCTTCCGCGAAACGGCCCGCATCCTCGCCGGATTCCCGGATCGGCGGCCCGACGCCAACGACGGCACCCCCGGAGAAGCCACCCTCGCCGGTCTGCGTGTAGCGGCCGAGCAGTCGGCACCTGCTGCGCCGCAGGGTGATTCGGACATCGAACGGGGGGAACAGTAATGACGCTCGCGCCCGTACTCACCCGCTACTGGGATCAGCCGCAATCGTGGACCCTCGACACCTACCGGGCACACGACGGCTATCGCGCCCTGTCCCGGGCGCTGGGCATGCATCCCGACGAGGTCATCGCCACGGTGAAAGACGCCGGGCTGCGCGGCCGCGGCGGCGCCGGATTTCCCACCGGCATGAAGTGGGGTTTCATCCCGCAGGATCCCGAGGGATCGCCGGCGGCCGGTAAACCGCACTACCTGGTGGTCAACGCCGACGAATCCGAACCCGGCACCTGCAAGGACATCCCGTTGATGATGGCGACCCCGCATGTGCTGGTCGAGGGCGCCATCATCGCCGCCTACGCCATCCGCGCCGCCCATGCGTTCATCTATCTGCGCGGCGAGGTAGTGCCGGTGCTGCGCCGGCTCCAGACCGCCGTCGAAGAGGCCTATGCCGCAGGCTATCTGGGCCGAAACATCCTCGGGTCGGGTTTCGATCTCGACCTGATCGTGCACGCCGGGGCCGGTGCCTACATCTGCGGTGAGGAAACCGCCCTGCTGGATTCGCTCGAGGGCCGCCGCGGCCAGCCTCGCCTGCGCCCGCCCTTCCCCGCCGTCGCCGGGCTGTACGCGTGCCCGACCGTGGTCAACAATGTGGAGTCGATCGCGAGTGTGCCGGCCATCCTGCACAACGGCGTCGAATGGTTCCGTTCGATGGGGTCGGAGAAATCGCCCGGCTTCACCCTGTACTCGCTGTCCGGGCACGTCACCCGGCCGGGCCAGTACGAGGCGCCGCTGGGTGTGACGCTGCGCGAACTTCTCGGCCACGCCGGTGGTGTGCGCGCCGGGCACACCCTGAAGTTCTGGACTCCCGGCGGCTCCTCCACGCCCTTGTTCACCGCCGAACACCTCGATGTGCCGCTGGACTACGAGAACGTGGGCGCGGCCGGATCCATGCTGGGCACCAAGGCATTACAGATCTTCGACGACACCACCTGCGTGGTCCGCGCGGTCCTGCGCTGGACCGAGTTCTACGCCCACGAATCCTGCGGAAAATGCACACCCTGCCGGGAGGGCACCTACTGGCTGGTGCAGCTGCTGCAACGGCTGGAGTCCGGCGGCGGTACCGACGCCGACCTGGACACCCTGCTCGATATCGCCGACAACATCAACGGCAAATCGTTCTGCGCGCTCGGCGACGGTGCGGCAAGCCCGATCGTGTCCTCTCTCGAATACTTCCGCGACGAATACGCCGAGCACATCCGGCTGGGCCGGTGCCCGTTCGATCCCGCTCGCTCGACCGCCTGGGCCGCCGCCACGGCCGCGACCGCCACCGCAGCGACGCCTGCCGAAGGAGTGCGATGACCGCGACAGTGAGCCACGACAGCAGTGGCGTCATCCCCCAGGACATGGTCACCGTCACCATCGACGGCACGACGATCGCGGTGCCCACCGGAACGCTGCTCATCCGGGCGGCCGAACTCGTCGGAATCCAGATCCCCCGATTCTGCGATCATCCGCTGCTCGATCCGGTCGGGGCGTGCCGGCAGTGCCTGGTCGAAGTGGAGGGGCAGCGCAAGCCCGTCGCCTCCTGCACGATGGCCGTCACCGACGGGATGATCGCCCACACCCAGATCAGTTCGCCGACCGCGCAGAAGGCGCAGGCCGGTGTGATGGAACTGCTGCTGATCAACCATCCGCTGGATTGCCCGGTCTGCGACAAGGGCGGGGAATGCCCGCTGCAGAACCAGGCGATGTCCAGCGGCCGGCCCGAATCACGCTTCGAAGGGGTGAAACGCACCTACCCCAAACCGATTCCGCTCTCGCCCGCGGTGCTGCTGGATCGGGAGCGGTGCGTACTGTGCGCCCGCTGCACCCGGTTCTCGCAGCAGATCGCCGGTGATCCGTTCATCGAGCTGATGGACCGCGGCGCACTGCAGCAGGTCGGGATCGCCGACGGCGAGCCGATGGACTCATACTTCTCCGGCAACACCGTCCAGATCTGCCCGGTCGGCGCCCTCACCGGCACCACCTACCGCTTCCGCGCCCGCCCCTTCGACCTGGTCTCGAGTCCGGCGGTGTGCGAGCACTGCGCCGCCGGGTGCGCCCAGCGCACCGACCACCGCCGCGGAAAAGTGCTGCGCCGCTTGGCCGGTGATGATCCGCAGGTCAACGAGGAATGGAATTGCGACAAGGGCCGGTGGGCCTTCACCTACGCGACCGAACCCGACCGGATCACCACTCCCCTGATCCGCGACGACAGCGGCGTCCTCGTTCCGGCTTCGTGGTCGGAGGCGCTCGCGCGAGCGGGTGCGGGACTGGCCGCCGCCCGCGGGAACGCCGGAGTGCTGGTGGGCGGTCGGATCACCGTCGAGGACGCCTACGCGTACGCCAAATTCGCGCGTATCGCACTGGGCACCAACGACATCGATTTCCGTGCTCGCGCCCATTCCGCCGAGGAGGCCGAATTCCTGGCCGCGGCGATCGCCGGACAAGGGGTGCGGGTGGACTACGGGGCGCTGGATTCGGCGCCGGTCGTCCTGCTCGCCGGACTCGAACCCGAAGAGGAGTGCCCGATCCTGCATCTGCGGCTGCGCAAGGCCGCCCGCACCTCGGCGACCGCGATCTATTCGCTGGCCGCCTACGCGAGCCGGGGGCTGCGACGGCTATCGGGCCGGTTGATCCCGACCGTGCCCGGTGACGAGGCGCGACTGTTGCAGGCCCTGGCGGTGGCGGGCGCCGGATACGAATGCCCGCCCGATCCGCCGGGACTCGACGAACTCGCCCGCGCACTGCGCCGCCGCGGCGCGGTGATACTGGCCGGCGAACGACTGGCGACGCTGCCCGGCGCGCTGTCGGCGGTGGCGGCACTGGCCGAGACCACCGGCGCCACGGTCGCATGGGTGCCGCGCCGCGCCGGGGAACGCGGCGCGCTCGAAGCGGGCGCGCTGCCCGGTCTGCTGCCGGGCGGCCGCCCCATCGCGAATGCGCGTGCGCGCCGGCAGGTTCAGCGACTCTGGCAGGTCGACGAACTGCCGGCCGCACCCGGACGCGATACCTCCGCGATCCTCGACGCCGGCCGTCACCCCGGCGCGCTGCTGATCGGCGGTGTGGAGATCGCCGATCTGCCCGATCCCCGCGCCGCCCGGGCCGCCCTCGAGGCCGCCGCCTTCGTGGTCAGCTTGGAATTGCGGCACAGCGAGGTCACCGCGCGGGCCGATGTGGTGTTCCCCGTCGCCTCGGCCATGGAGAAGGCGGGAACATACCTGACCTGGGAGGGCCGGCCGCGGCCGTTCGGCGCCGCTCTCGGTGATGCGACGGTTCGGCGGCAGGCTGCTCCGCTGGCCGATCATCGCGTGCTGCATTCGCTGGCCGACGAGATGGGTGTGCGACTGGGTTTGCCGACGGTGGATGCTGCCCGCGCGGAATTGGACGCCCTGGGTGTCTGGGACGGGCCGCGGCCGCAGCCGCCGGCGCATCCGTCGGCCGCACTACCGGATACCGAAACCGGCACCGCCATCCTCGCCGGCTGGCGCATGCTGCTCGACAACGGCCGCATGCAGGACGGTGAACCGAATCTCGCCGGCACGGCACGGCCCGCGGTGCTGCGGCTGTCGCCGGCCACCGCCGCCGAAATCGGCTCGGCCACCGGCGATTCGGTGCGGATCAGCACCGGGCACGGTCGCATCGTGCTGCCGCTCGAGATCACCGAGATGCCCGATCGCGTCGCCTGGCTGCCGTGGAATTCGGCGGAGTCGACGGTCAACGACCGGCTCACCACCGCCCTCGGTCACCGCGTGCGCATCCAACGGGAGGACCCCCATGAGTGAGATGTCACCGGCTCTGCTGGTCTCGGCCCCGGCCGATCTGTCCGCCTTCGGCCACGACCCGTGGTGGCTGGTCGTGGTCAAATCCATCGGTATCTTCATCTTCCTGCTGCTCATCCCGCTGCTCGCGGTGGTGATCGAGCGCAAGGTGGTGGCCTGGATGCAGATGCGGGTCGGACCCAATCGGGTCGGGCCGCGCGGTTCGCTGCAATCCATCGCCGACGGGGTGAAGATGCTCCTCAAGGAGGACATCGTCCCGGCGATGGTCGACAAGCCCATCTACATTCTGGCGCCGATCGTCGCGCTGATTCCGGCGGTGATGGCGTTCGCGGTGATACCGCTCGGACCGGAGGTGTCGATCTTCGGCACCCGCACACCGCTGCAGTTGACCGATATGCCGGTGGGGGTGCTCTACATCCTCGCGATGACCTCGATCGGGGTCTACGGCATCGTGCTGGCGGGATGGTCGTCGGGATCGACGTATCCGCTGCTCGGCGGTCTGCGGTCGACCGCGCAGGTGATTTCCTACGAGATCGCGATGGCGGCCTGTTTCGCGGCGGTCTTCCTGCTGGCCGGGACCATGTCCACCTCCGGCATCGTGGAGCGGCAGTGGGGCACCTGGAACATATGGCTGCTGCTGCCGTCGTTCGTCATCTACGCGGTGGCGATGGTCGGCGAAACCAACCGCGCACCCTTCGATCTCCCCGAAGCCGAGGGTGAACTCGTCGGCGGTTTCCACACCGAATACTCGTCGCTGAAATTCGCGATGTTCATGATGGCCGAATACATCAACATGGGCACCGTCTCGGCACTGGCCACCACACTGTTCTTCGGCGGCTGGCATGCACCCTTCCCGCTGAACCTGTGGGACGGCGCGAATTCGGGCTGGTGGCCGCTGCTGTGGTTCACGCTGAAGGTCTGGACCTTCCTGTTCGTTTTCATCTGGTTGCGCGGGACGCTGCCGCGGCTGCGCTACGACCAGTTCATGAATCTCGGCTGGAAGTTGCTCATTCCGGTGTCGCTGCTGTGGGTGATGATCGTGGCGACGCTGAAGGTGGTGCAGGACAACGGCCACGACGTGCAGACCACGGGCCTCGTGATCGCCGGGGTGATCATCTCGGTGGGCCTGCTGGCGAAAATGCTGCGCGCCGGGCGTGCCGGTGACAATCTCGCACCGGAAATCACTGGGACGCAACAGTTCTCGGACTTCCCGGTTCCGCCGATGCCCGAGACCGCGCCGCCTGCCACCAAAGCCGGTCTGCTGGAACCCATAGGCGGATTCTGGGTCACCTTCGTCACGATGTTCAAGAAGAAGAACACCGAGTTCTACCCCGAGGAAAAGGTGCCGACCGCGCCGCGCTACCACGGCCGCCACCAGCTCAACCGCCATCCCGACGGCCTGGAGAAGTGCATCGGCTGCGAACTGTGCGCGTGGGCCTGCCCCGCGGACGCGATCTACGTCGAGGGCGCCGACAACACCGACAGCGAGCGCTACTCCCCCGGCGAACGCTTCGGCCGCGTCTACCAGATCAACTATCTGCGCTGCATCGGCTGCGGACTGTGCATCGAGGCGTGCCCCACGCGGGCATTGACGATGACCAACGAATACGAGATGGCCGACGACAATCGCGCCGATCTGATCTACGAGAAGGACCGGCTGCTCGCCCCGCTGGGCGACGGGATGATCGCCCCGCCGCACGCCGCCTATCCGGGCGCCACCGAGGAGGACTACTACCTGGGCGCGGTCCCCGCCGCCCCCGGCACCGACCGCGATACCGGGCTCCGTCCCACCGGCACCACCGCCGCGGACACCGGTCTCGAACCGGCCGCCACCGGTGCGCAAGGAGGTGCGCAATGACCCCGGCCGCGAATGTGCTTGCCGCCGAAGCTGCCACCCGTACCTCGACCGGGGAGGCGGTGCTGTTCTGGGTCCTGGCCGTGGTCGCGGTGGCGGGCGGTCTCGGCATGGTGTGTGCCCGCAAGGCCGTGCACTCCGCGCTGTGCCTGGCGGCCACCATGATCACCCTGTCGGTGTTCTACATCGCCCAGGACGCGCTGTTCCTGGGCGTCGTGCAGATCGTGGTGTACACGGGCGCGGTCATGATGTTGTTCCTGTTCGTCCTGATGCTCGTCGGTGTCGACTCGGCCGAATCGCTGCGGGAGACGTTGCGCGGGCACCGCATCGCCGTCGTCGTGGTGGGTGCCGGATTCGGGTTGCTGCTGATCGGGGCGATCGCCCGGGGCGTGCGCGACGATTCGGTCGCGGCCACCGGTCCCGGATTCGGCGCCGACCCGATCGGCGCGCTGGCCGAGCTGATCTTCGTGCGTTACGTGTGGGCCTTCGAACTCACCGGCGCGCTGCTGATCACCGCCACCATCGGCGCGATGATCCTCGCGCATCGGGAACGGTTCGGTCCGCGCACCGGGCAGCGCGAACAATCGCAGCGCCGCCTGCGCGAAGGCCACCGCATCACGCCCCTGCCCACCCCCGGTGTCTATGCCCGCCACAACGCCGTCGACGTGCCGGCCCGGCTGCCCGACGGCTCGTTCGCCGAACTGTCGGTGAGCACCATCCTGCGCCATCGCCGCCGTCGGGCCCACACCGAGGACGCGGTGATCGGTATGGGAGAAGGCAACGGCGGTGGCGAGAACGGACGCAGCGACAGCAACGGCGCCCACGCGACCGGCGACAACGAGAGGAAGGCTCCGCGGTGAATCCGGACAACTACCTGTATCTGTCCGCCCTGCTGTTCACCATCGGCGCGGCCGGGGTGCTGGTGCGGCGCAACGCGATCGTGGTGTTCATGTGCATCGAACTGATGCTCAACGCGGTCAATCTCGCCTTCGTCACCTTCGCCCGGCAGCACCACAACCTCGACGGGCAGGTGTTCGCGTTCTTCACGATGGTCGTCGCCGCGGCGGAAGTCGTCGTGGGCCTGGCGATCATCATGACCATCTTCCGCACCCGCCGCTCGACCTCGGTCGACGACGCCAACCTGTTGAAGTACTGACGTGGGTACCGGGAATCTGCTCTGGCTGCTGCCGGCTCTCCCCGCCGCCGGCGCGCTGATCCTGCTGCTGGCAGGACACCTGAGCGACCGCTGGGGGCATTGGCTGGGCTGCGCGACCGCGGTCGCCTCGTTCGGCGTGGCGGTGTGGGCGTTCGCCGAGATGCTCGGCCGCGCCGGCGCCGATCGAGCGGTGTCACACAACTTCTTCAGCTGGATACCGGTCGCCGGACTGCAGGCGGAGTTCTCGCTGCAACTCGATCAGCTGACGATGTGTTTCGTCCTGCTGATCACCGGCGTCGGCTCGCTGATCCACATCTACTCGGTCGGCTATATGAGCCACGATCCGGCGCGGCGGCGGTTCTTCGCCTACCTCAATCTGTTCCTGGCCGCGATGCTGATCCTCGTCATGGCCGACAACTATCTGGTGCTCTATCTCGGCTGGGAGGGCGTGGGCCTGGCCTCGTACCTGCTGATCGGGTTCTGGCACGAGAAGCCGTCCGCGGCCGCGGCGGCGAAGAAGGCCTTCGTGGTCAACCGTGTCGGCGACATGGGGCTGGCGATCGCGCTGTTCCTGATGTTCGCCACCTTCGGTTCGGTCGATTTCGGGCACGTGTTCGCCGGTGTCCCGCAGGCGAGCGAAGGCACCCTGACCGCTCTGGGCCTGCTGTTGCTGCTCGGCGCGTGCGGTAAATCCGCGCAGGTGCCGCTGCAGTCCTGGCTCGGCGACGCGATGGAAGGCCCCACTCCGGTGTCGGCCCTCATCCACGCCGCCACGATGGTGACCGCAGGTGTGTATCTGATCGCGCGGTCGAACGCGATCTTCGACGCGGCCCCGGCGGCGCGCGCGGGCGTGCTGGTGGTGGGCGCGGTGACGCTGCTGTTCGGCGCCGTGATCGGCTGTGCGAAGGACGACATCAAGAAGGCGCTGGCGGCGTCCACGATGAGTCAGATCGGCTATATGGTGCTGGCCGCCGGACTGGGGCCGGCCGGATATGCCGTGGCGATCATGCATCTGCTCACCCACGGCTTCTTCAAGGCCGGATTGTTCCTCGGCGCCGGATCGGTCATGCACGCGATGAACGACGAGACGGATATGCGCCATTACGGCGGGCTGCGAAAGTATCTGCCGATCACGTTCGTCACCTTCGGGCTCGGCTATCTGGCGATCATCGGGGTGCCGCCGTTCGCGGGGTTCTTCTCCAAGGATCGGATCATCGAGGCCGCGTTCGGCTACGGCGGCGCGAACGGCATCACCCTCGGCGCCGCCGCGCTGCTCGGCGCCGGGATCACCGCCTTCTATATGACGCGCGTGATGCTGTTGACGTTCTTCGGTGAAAAGCGTTGGACTGCGGGCGATTCCGAGCCGGAGCCGCATCCGCACGAAGCCCCCGCGGTGATGACCGGCCCGATGATCGTGCTGGCGATCGGCTCGGTGTTCTCCGGTGGGGTGTTCGTCTTCGGATCGTCGCTGCAGAACTGGCTGGCACCGGTGGTCGGCACCGAACACGCCGAAAGCGCCGTGCCGGCGTGGGCGGTCACCGTGGCCGCGCTGGTCGTGGTCGCGATCGGTGTCGCGGTCGCCTACCGCCAGTACGCGCGGCGCCCGGTGCCGCGCGCCGCCCCGCAGGACGTCACGCCGTTGACCGTGGCGGCTCGCCGCGATCTGTACGGCGACGCGTTCAACGAAGCCGCGTTCATGCGTCCGGGCACCCACCTGACCCGCTCGCTGGTTTTCCTCGACAACCGCGGTATCGACGGCATCGTCAACACCACGGCCGCGGTGATCGGCGGCCTGTCGGCGCGAATCCGGCGCGTGCAAACGGGTTTCGTGCGCTCGTACGCCCTGTCCATGTTCACCGGCGCGGCCCTGGTGGTCGCGGCCCTGCTGGCGGTGAGGTTGCTGTGACGGAGTATCCCTGGCTGACCACACTGTGGGTGCTGCCTCTGGCCGGCGCCGTCGTCGTGCTGGCCGTTCCGGCCGGCCGGCGCACCGTGGCCCGGGTGGCCGGACTCGTGTTGTCGCTGGCCACCTTGGCCGTCGCGATCGTGGTCGCGGTGCGGTTCGATCCCGGCGGCCCGCAATACCAACTCGTCGAATCACACCGCTGGATACCGGCTTTCGGCGCCGGCTACACCCTCGGCGTCGACGGCATCGCGCTGGTGCTGCTGCTGTTGACCGCCGCACTGGTGCCGCTGCTGATCCTCGCCGGATGGAAGGACGACCGCGAAGCGGGCGGCGGGCGGCGGGCCGCGCACATCTACGTCGCGCTCATCCTGATCGTCGAGTCGATGGTGCTGATCTCGTTCGTCTCGCTCGACATCCTGCTGTTCTACGTGTTCTTCGAGGTCATGCTGATCCCGATGTATTTCCTCATCGGCGGATTCGGGCCCCGCACCAGCGGCGGTGAATCGGCGGCCGCGGAACTGGCACTGCGGCAGCAGCGTTCGCGCGCGGCGGTGAAATTCCTGCTGTACAACCTGTTCGGCGGCCTGATCATGCTGGCCGCCGTGATCGGGCTCTACGTACTCACCGCACGGGCACATCTCGGCGGCGCGGGTGGCACCTTCGATTTCCGGGCGGTCACGGCGGCGGCGAATTCCGGGCAGCTCGGCGCCGGTCCGGCCGTGCTCAACGCGCTGTTCCTCGGCTTCATGTTCGCCTTCGCGGTGAAGGCGCCGCTGTGGCCGCTGCACACCTGGCTGCCCGGCGCGGCGGTGTCGGCCACACCGGCGAGCGCGGTACTGATGATGGCGGTGGTCGACAAGGTCGGCACCTTCGGCATGCTGCGCTACTGCCTGCTGCTGTTCCCGGCCGCCTCGACCACCTACGCGCCGATGATCAGCGTGCTGGCGGTGATCGGCATTCTTTACGGCGCGCTGCTGGCCATCGGGCAGACCGATGTGATGCGCCTGATCGCTTACACCTCGATCTCGCATTTCGGCTTCATCATCCTCGGCATTTTCGCGATGACCAATCAGGGCGGGTCGGGTGCGACGCTGTACATGGTCAACCACGGCATCTCGACCGCGGCGCTGTTCCTCATCGCGGGATTCCTGGTGTCGCGCCGCGGAACTCGGGTGATCGCGGAATTCGGCGGGGTACAGAAGGTGGCGCCGGTACTGGCGGGCACCTTCCTGATCGCGGGCCTGGCGACGCTCTCACTGCCCGGCCTCGCGCCGTTCGTGAGCGAATTCCTCGTCCTGGCCGGCACGTTCACCCGCTATCCGGTGGCGGCCGTGTTCGCCACCGGCGCACTGGTGCTGGCGGCGCTGTACGTGCTGTGGATGTACCAGCGCATGATGACCGGACCGGTCCGCAAGGGCAACGAGCGATTGCCGGATCTGCTGCCGCGCGAACTGGTGGTCGTGGTGCCGCTGCTGGCGGCGTTGCTGGTCCTCGGCGCGTATCCGAAACCGGTTCTCGACCGGATCAATCCGGCGGTGGCCGGCACGCTCACCACCATCGGCAAACACGATCCGGCGCCCACGGTCGCGCCGGATGCCGCGACCGTCCCGGCCGCGACCACTCCGAGCGGAGGTAACCACCGGTGAATCAGCTTCTGGCCGCGACGGTTCCGGCTCCTTCGATCGAATATCACGCTTTGTCACCTATGCTCGTCGTCTTCGGTGTGGCCGTCGCCGGGGTGATCGCCGAGGCGTTCCTGCCCCGGTCGTGGCGCTATCCGGTCCAGCTGGTGCTCGCGCTGGGCGGTTTGGTGGCGGCATTGGTGGCCGTGATCGCGCTCGCGGGCACTCATGCCACGGTGGCCGTCGGCGCGGTCGCCGTCGACAACGTGACGCTGATGCTGCAGGGCACCATCTTGGTGGTCGCGATTGTATCTGCTGTGCGGGCTGGCTCGGCGGCGTCGGCTGCTGTCGCAGGAGGCGGCGTTGAAGTACTTCCTGCTGGGCGCGTTCGCCTCGGCGTTCTTCCTGTACGGGATGGCGCTGCTGTACGGCTACGCCGGCACGGTTCGCCTCTCCGGGATCGCCGACGCCGTGGCGCGCGATTCCGGCTCGAAAACCCTTGCGGTGCTGGGGGTGGCGCTGCTGGCGGTGGGATTGCTGTTCAAGATCGGCGCCGTGCCGTTCCAGTCGTGGGTGCCCGACGTGTATCAGGGGGCGCCGACCGCGGTGACCGCGTTCATGGCCGCGGCGACCAAGATCGCGGCGGTGGGAGCTCTACTGCGCATCCTGCAGGTCGCGGTGCCGGGACTGAGTGCGGACTGGCGTCCGATCCTGGGTGCCGTGGCGGTGGCCACGATGGTGCTGGGCGCGATTCTCGCCGTCACTCAGACCGATGTGAAGCGCATGCTCGCCTACTCCTCCATCGCGCACGCCGGCTTCATCCTCACCGCGCTGGTGGCGGCCAATTCCGACGGTGTGTCGGCGGTGCTGTTCTATCTGGCCGTCTACGGCGTGAGCACGGTGGGCGCGTTCGCGGTGGTCACGCTGGTGCGCGACCGCGTGGGAGACGAGGCCACCGCACTGTCGGCATGGGCGGGGCTCGGACGCCGTTCGCCATGGCTGGCAACGGTTTTCGCGTTGTTTCTGCTGTCGTTCGCGGGTATTCCGCTGACCAGTGGCTTCGTCGGGAAATTCGCGGTGTTCTCGGCGGCCGCCGCCGGACATGCGGCGTATCTGGTGATCGTCGGTGTGATCTCGAGTGCGATCGCCGTGTTCTTCTACATTCGCGTCATCGTGCAGATGTTCTTCACCGATCCCCCGGAGGCGCCGCCCGCCGTGGTCACCGCGCCGGTGACCACGATGGTCGTCATCGTCACCGGCGCCGCCACACTCGCCCTCGGTATCGTGCCGCAGCCGCTGCTCGACCTGGCGAACCGCGCGGTCGGATTCGTCAGCGGATGATGCCGGAGACCGCTTCGGGGACAACGGTTCTCGTCGAGGCCGCACCGAAACGTCAACGGTGGCTCTAGGATCGAGTCCGACGACGACCTCCGCGCACAGAAACTGGTGCCATGACCGACAGCGCCGCACAGGTGGATCAATCGAAGCCGAGCATCGCCCGCGTGTACGACTATCTGCTGGGCGGGCGCGACAATTACGCCGTCGACCGCAAGGTCGGTGACTACTTCATCAACGATCTACCTGGTTCGGTCGCCATCGCCTATGCCAATCGGCAGGCCATGATTCGCGCGGTCGCCGATATCGCCGACTCCGGTGTGCGCCAGTTCATCGATATGGGCAGCGGGTTGCCGACCGTCGACAATGTGCATCAGGTCGCCCAGCGTCACCTCGACACCGCGCGCGTGGTGTACGTGGACAAGGATCCGATCGTGCTGGCCCATGGTCGCGCCCTGCTGTCCGCCGACGACAACACCACGGTAATCCACGCGGATCTGCGCGATCCGGAGGTCATCTTCGCCCATACGGACCTGCGGCGGCTGATCGATTTCGACGAGCCGGTGGCGGTGATCTTCAGCGCGATCCTGCACCACCTCAACAACGACGAGAATCCGGCCGACCTGGTGAAGTGGTGGACCGACCGGATCCCGGTGGGCTCACAGATCTACATCTCGCATTTCCGCTCCGGCTTCAACGACGAGACGCAGGCCGCGGAGGAGAAGCTCCAGGCGACCTTCGGGCGTGGCCGCTGGCGGTCGGACGAGGAGATCCTCGATCTGTTCGGCGATCTCGAGGTGCTCGAGCCGGGGCTGGAGATCTGCGCCCGGTGGCGGCCCGCCGAAGCCGACGCCTCGGTCTCGCGCATCGGCCCCGCCGAGCGCGAACCCACGCTGTGGGAACAACTGATCGCATGCGCCCTGGCCCGTAAGTCGTAGCGGTCACACGTCGCGGGGCACTAAGCTTCCGGGCACCATGTGCGCACCTCGGATCGTCCGGATCGCCCACGACGGTGCCGATTTCGCGACGGTCCCGTCGCGGCGCGCCTTGGCGGGCGCGGCCGGCCTCGCGGCGCTGGCGGTCGCGGCCACCGCACCCGTCGCACGCCCGCGTGCCGGAGCCGTCGTCGATCTCACCCATCCGGTGGGCCCGAATACGCCGATGTGGCCGGGCAATCCGCCGTTCGCGATGGTTCCGGTGGCATGGCATGCGCTGGGCGGTTTCGACCAGAACACGATCGCGTTGTGGGAGCACACCGGAACCCATGTCGATGCGCCGCTGCGCCGCGCCTCCGGCGGGGCGTCGGCCGGCGCCATCTCGGTGCGTGATCTGGTGGCTCCGCTCATCGTGATCGACATCAGCGCGAAAGCGGCGTTCGACGTCGACGCGACGGTCACGATCGACGACATCGATGCGTTCGAGCGAATCTACGGCCGCATTCCGCCCCGGGCCTTCGTCGCCATGTACTCCGGGTGGGAACGCCGGCTCGTCCATCCGGCGGCCTTCGTCAACCTCGACGTCCAGGGCACCCCGCATGCGCCCGGCTTCTGCGCCGAGGCCGCGGATTACCTTGTGCGCCAGCGCGATATCGTCGGCGCGGGGGTGGATACACTCAGCCTCGACCACGCGGCCGATCCCGACTACGGCGCACACACCGCCTTCCTCGGCGGCGGGCGCTACGGCGTGGAGATGGTGGCCAATCTCGGCTCGGTCCCGCCGACCGGTGCCACCGTCGTGGTCGGCGCGCCCGAACACATCGGCGGTACGGGCCGACCGTGCCGAATGCTCGCCTACACCTGAGGCCCGGCACCCCGCCGGCTCGAATCGCCTCAGCCGGTGACCGGATGCACCTCCAGGGCGCAGGTGTCGATGGCGGTGTGCACCGTGCGGGTGTCGGTCGAATCGGGAGCTGTCACATCGAGACTCGTGTACAGCGGGCAGTCCTCGCCGGCCGGGCCCATCGCGGAGCCTTCAACGATCGCGCGGGCGGGGCGACCGGGCAGCACCGTGACGGCGGGCGGAGTGTCGTCGTCGCGGGGCAGGCCACCCATATATCCGCGCGGGGTGCGTCGGGCGTGCAGGACCGGGCCGCCCTCGCCGGTGTCGACGCCGGGATAGCCGCCGATCGTGCAGGGCGGGGTGTCGGGGGCGAGGGTGAAGCTCAGTTCGACGCCGCGATGCATCATCCCCGGCGAGAGGGTGTGGGCGGTGATGTCCAGCTGGCGTGGCCGGCACGCCACGACGGCCGGCGCGGCGGTGGTGGGCCCCGGTGTGGGGGTGTGCTGCGGCAAAGGTGACTGCGCGGCAGGCGTTTCGGTGGCTGGCCGCGCGGAGGGCGCAGTCCCGGAGTCGCGTTGCGCACAACCGGCGAGGGTGGTGGCGGCGCTCGCGCCGAGCAGCACCACCGCAGCCGTCCGATATCCGTATCTGCCGAACCTCACCTCGACTCCTTCCGACCGCACGCGTACGCGCTCAGTTCACCGCTACCTCCAGCACTACCCCCGCCGCCGGCGCGCCCTCCGCATCGGTCCAGCTCACCCGGACCCACCCGGGCGTTGAGACGGCCGACGAGGGAATCCGGTTGACGCGCACCGCGTTCGGCGTTTCCGGATCGGCGGCGGACACCTCGACGGTGTCGGCGGGGGCGTCGCTGCGGTTCTGGTCCTGGGCCACCGCGCGCCCGGCGAGCAGCGCCGCCATCTGCGCGAGGGCCACCGGGTCGTGCGCGGCGTCGTAGATCCACCGGGTCCCGAGCACACCGTGTTCGGAGGTGCCGATCAACGCCGCCTCCGCGCCGGGCAGCGGGGCGCCGCGATAGGTCATCGGCACGTGGTAGACGGGGTGGCGGGGATCGGCGGTGTCGACGACGAGCATGTGCTCGATGCCCACCTCGCCGGCGGGGTCGTCGAGCCGGAACCCGCCCGCCTTGTGCAGGTGCGGCGTTGTGCCGGTGAACCATTCGCGCGTCGGCAGCCATGCGGTGAGCAGTTCGAGTTTGCCGGGCTCGAGGGTGGTGTGGTGTACGACAGCCATGTCCCGACCCTAATCCGCGGCCCGGACGGGGGTCTGCGCGCGCGGTCCGAGCAGGCCGCGCACCCCGACCTGGTCGCCGCCGCGTTCGGGACGGCGGACGCGGACGGCCATGCGGATCTCCATCGCGCCGAGCAGGATCAGGCAGACGCCGGCCAGAACCGACAGGGCCGCGACGGTGTCGATCGGCCACACCAGCACGAGGAGCCCGGCCAGCAGTGTGGCCAGGCCGTAGCCCTCGCGCCGGCCCGGCTTCGGCAGGTCCTCCGACCAGGCCGCGACGATCGCCTGCACGATGCCGCGGATCATCCATCCCATGCCGACCCACATCGCCAGCAACGCCACCCAGTCACCGCTGCGCATGCACCACAGCGCCAGCAGCACCGACAGGGCCCCGCTCCCGAATTCCAGCGCCTTGAGCCCGCCGCGGATGCGCGCGCGGAAGGCGACCGTGAACTGCCACGCGGCAGTCAGCAGCAGTGTCGTTCCGAGCAATAGTTCCGCTACCGGAACGGACTTATCGGGCCAAACGAGCAGAAGCACCCCGACGGTGATCGACGCACAGCCGATCGCGCACGCCAGGTGCCAGGCATCACCAGCGAAGATATCCCTGCGTCCGGCCGCTCGGAAGGTGGGCATGGCCCCGATGATATGGCCCCGGACGGTGCACCCTGCGCAATTTCCTGGCTTCGGCCCGGCCGATCCAGCTATCGGACAGCCGCCCACTGCTCATGGAACGTGTGTGGTCCGGTAACGGTTACCGGGCTACCGTGGGGTGGATATCGGATCTCGCACCGCCGCGGACCGTCGGGAGGTAGCCCCATGACCACTGTGTTCCCGCCGGGTCCCCGGCTGCCGCGGGTGGCGCAGACGCTGTTGCACGCGAAGTGGCGGGGCTGGTTCGCCGGGGTGGCCTCGCGCCGCTACGGCGATGTCTACACGATGCGCATGATCGCACCGTATGCCGAGAATCTGGTGGTGTTCTCGCGTCCGGAACACATCCGCGAGATCTTCGCCGGCGCCCCGGCCGATCTGCATGCCGGCGAAGGCAATCGGGTGCTGGAGCCGGTGATGGGACAGCATTCGCTGTTGCTCACCGACGAGGACGAGCACGCGCGAGCCCGCCGGCTGCTGATGCCGGCGTTCACAGGCTCGGCGCTGCGCGGCTACCGCGACCTGGTCGAGGCGATCGCCAAACACCACATCGACCAGTGGCAGCCGGATACCACGCTGGTGACGCTGCCACGGATGAACGAACTGACACTCGATGTGATCATGCAGGTGGTGTTCGGCATCAGCGAGCAGCGCGGACGTGCCGAGCTCGCGCCGCGGCTGCGGTACCTGGTCGATGTCGGCCCGCTGATCTTCCTGGGCTGGAAATGGCATCGGCTGCAGCGTTTCGGCCCGTGGAAGCGATTCGCCGACAACAAGAATGCGATCGACGCGCTGCTGTACGAGGAGATCGCGCGCCGGCGCGACGAGGCGGATCCCGGTGAGCGCGCCGACGTGCTGGCCCGGTTGCTCGCGGTGGGCGCGGAGCCCGGCGACGAGCCGCTCTCGAATGCCGAACTGCGCGATCAGTTGGTGACCCTGCTGCTGGCCGGGCACGAAACCACCGCGTCGGCGCTGTCGTGGGCGATGTTCGAATTGGCCGCCCATCCCGAGGTGCAGCAGCGGGCGCGCCGCGCGGCCGCCGAGGGCGACGACAAATATCTGGAAGCGGTGCTCAAGGAGGCGATGCGCCGCCATCCGGTCATCGGCGGCACACTGCGCCGGCTCACGCGCGAGACGACGATCGGCGGGTACACCCTGCCCCGCGGCACCGTCGTGCAGACCTCGATCGTGCTGGCGCATGCGAATCCGGACAATCATCCCGAACCCGAAAGTTTCCGTCCCGAACGCTTTCTCGACGGCAGCGTGGCCGCCAACACCTGGCTGCCGTTCGGTGGTGGTGTGCGTCGCTGTATCGGCGCCGGATTCTCACTCATGGAGGGCACGGCGGTGCTGTCGGAAGTGCTGGGTCGATTCGCCCTGGCGCCGGTGCGCACCCATGAACGCGGCCGCATCCGCAACATCACCAATGTGCCCGCCCACGGTGCGCCGGTGTTGCTGCGACCGCATCCGGGCACGCTCTGATCCCACAACCGATCCCGCAGCGCCGATTCCGTAGATCCCGCGGCGCTCCGGCCCGCTACTGCACTCGTTCCCAGCCGCGCGGCGGCCGGTGCGCCCCGAGCGACACGTCCCGACTGCGATACACCAGATAGGGCCGCGTCAGATAGCCGACGGGCGCCGAGAACACGTGGACGAGCCGGCTGAACGGCCAGAACGCGAACAACGCACAGGCCGAGAGGGCGTGCAGCTGGAAGCCCAGCGGCGCCGCGGCCATCAGTTCGGGGTGCGGATCGAGGTAGAACAGCGACCGGAACCACGGCGAGACGTCGGTGCGGTAGTTGTGCGGATTGCCGGTCGCATTGCCGTAGACGGTGGCGGCGAGCCCGAGCACCAGAGTCACGCCCAGCAGTACGTACATGATCTTGTCGTTGCGGGTGGTCGCGGAGAACACCGAACCCACGGTGCGGCGGCGGTAGATCAGGATGGCCAGCCCGGCCACGGTCGCGATGCCCGCGACGGCGCCGAGGCTGAACGACACGATGTGATAGGCGTTTTCACCGATACCGACCGCCTCGGTCCACGACTGCGGGATCACCAGGCCCAGGACGTGACCGAGAAAGACGAACACGATGCCGTAGTGGAACAGCGGGCTGCCCAGCCGCAGCAGCCTGTTCTCGTACAGCTGCGAGGAGCGGGTGGTCCAGCCGAATTTGTCGTAGCGGTAGCGCCAGATCAGCCCCACCACGCAGATCGCCAGCGCCGCATACGGCACCGCCACCCACAGCAGGACATCGGTCGCGCTCACGGTCATCGGCGGCCTCCGATCGGCGTCGGCATGTAGGTGGGCGGTGCGAACGGTTCGGTGCCGACCTCCTCACCGGGCGGACCGGCGGCGATGAGCCGGGCGGCGGCCTCGCTGTCGGTGCCACGCAGCGGCGGCAGGGTGGCCGAGACCGAATCCAGGACCCCGGCCCAGGGGGATCCGCACTCGCGCAGGGCTGCTCGCATCACCTCCACGCCGGCGCGATGGTCGGTGAGCACCCGCAGGCCGGCTTCCGGTTCGGTGGCGGCGAATTCGAGGACGACCGCCAGGTGGTCGGGAAGTTCCGCGTCGTCGAGTTGCCACCCGGCGCGGCGGTAGAGTTGCTTGAGGCGCAGCAACGCCATCCCGCGTTTGCGGGTGTCGCCGTGGGAGAAGTAGGTGAGATAGGGACTGAACCGTTTGCGGTGGTCGAAGGTGTCGACGTATTCGCCGCCCAGCAACATCGGCGGAGTACTCGCGAGGTGGGACAGCAGCGGACGCACGGGTGCGCCGACTGCCACCGGCAGCGCCGCCGTGGCCCGGGTGAGCAGCGGCAGCGAATCCAGCAGCGCCGCATCGGGATAGCCGAGCAGCAGCGATTGGATCTGCCACGCCGCGCAGCGCGTCGTCGTGCGGGTCATGTGCGGTACCTCCCGCCCCGGCGCCGCGGTAACAGGCCTTCCGGCCGCCCGCGTCCGTCCCAGTTGAGCAGGTTCACCCGGGTCGGTTCGGAGGTGGGCGCGTCGGCGGTCTGGCGGTCCTGCAACATGCGGAAGTTCTCCACCGCAACGGGTGTCGGGCCGCCGGAGCTCTCGCCGAAGGGACCCCAGCCGCCCATTCCGGGGCCGCCGTCGCGGTCCAGATCGCATTCGGTGGCCAGTTCCTCGAGGCCGTGCGCCTGTTCGGCATGCGCCGTGGGAATGACGTAGCGCTGCTCGTATTTCGCCAGCGCCAGCAGCCGATACATGTCGTAGAGCTGTTCCTCGGACATGTCGACGGCGGCGGCGATCTCCGGGCGCGGCGGACGGCCGAGGTTGATATCGCGCATATAGCTGCGCATCGCGGCCATGCGCCGCAGGACCGCCTCGACCGGCGCGGTGTCGCCCGCGGTGAACAGCTGCGCCAGATAGTCGACGGGGATGCGCAAGGCCTCGATCGCCGCGAACAGGTTGCCGTGGTCCTCGGCGTCGTGGCCGGTATCGCGCAGCGCGTCCACCACCGGCGACAGCGGCGGGATGTACCAGACCATCGGCACCGTGCGGTATTCCGGATGCAGCGGCAGAGCGACCCGATAGGTGCGGATCAGCGCGTACACCGGGGAACGCTGCGCGGCCTGCACCCAGTCGCGCGGAATTCCGGCACGTTCACATGCCGCGATCACCTGCGGATCGAACGGATCGAGAAAGGCGTCGCGTTGCGCGGCGTACAGGTCGCGTTCGTCGGGGGTGGCCGCGATATCGGTGACGGTGTCGGCGTCGTAGAGCAGCACGCCGATATAGCGCAGCCGTCCGACACAGGTTTCCGCGCACACCGTCGGCAGGCCGACCTCGAGCCGCGGGAAGCAGAAGGTGCATTTCTCCGCCTTGCCGGTGCGGTGGTTGAAATACACCTTCTTGTACGGGCATCCCGACACGCACATGCGCCAGCCGCGGCAGCGGTCCTGATCGACCAGCACGATGCCGTCCTCGGCGCGCTTGTAGATCGCCCCCGACGGACAGGCCGCCATACAAGCCGGGTTGAGGCAGTGTTCGCAGATGCGCGGCAGATAGAACATGAAGGTCTGCTCGAACTCGAATCTGACCTTGTCGCCGACCTTTTCCAGCAGCGGGTCGGCCGCCGCGAGTTCGGGGGCGCCGGCCAGATTGTCGTCCCAGCTGGCCGACCAGGTGATGGCGGTATCGCGGCCGGTGATCAGCGAACGCGGCCGCGCCACCGGCGGATGACGTTGCAGCGGAGCGGTGGTCAGCGTGTCGTAGTCATATGTCCACGGCTCGTAGTAGTCGGACAGTTCGGGCAGGGTCGGATTGTCGAAGATCGTGAACAGTGTCCGCATGCGGCCGCCGCGACGCAGCCGCAACCTGCCCTTGCGGTCGAGGACCCAGCCTCCTTTCCAGCGGCTCTGATTCTCGTAGGTGCGCGGATACCCCTGGCCCGGGCGGGTTTCCACGTTGTTGAACCAGACGTATTCGACTCCGGCGCGGTTGGTCCAGGTTTGTTTGCAGGTCACCGAGCGATGCATTTGTCGAGGTTCATCACCATCGCCAGTTGCGTCATCGGCCTCATCGGTAGGTCACCTCCTGGCCGCGGCGGCGGATCACGGTCACCTCGTCGCGTTGATTGCCGGTCGGGCCGAGATAGTTGAACGCGAAGGACAATTGCGCGTAGCCGCCGATGAGATGGGTGGGCTTGATCAGCAGCCGGGTGAGCGAATTGTGGATGCCGCCACGCTTGCCGGAGGTTTCGGCCAGCGGTACATCGATCAATCGGTCCTGCGCGTGATGCATGTAGACCGTGCCTTCCGGCATGCGATGCGAGACGACGGCGCGGGCCACCACGACGCCGTTGCGGTTGACCGCCTCGATCCATTCGTTGTCGCGCACACCGAGTTTCGCCGCGTCCCGATCGGAGATCCAGATCGTCGGACCGCCGCGCGACAGGCTCAGCATCAACAGGTTGTCCTGATATTCGGAGTGGATGGACCACTTCGAATGGGGAGTCAGATAGCGCAGCGACAATCCGCGCTCACCCTGCTCCCCCAGTCCGGGCTCGTCGAACAGGGCCGACATGTCCAGCGGCGGCCGGAAGACCGGCATTTGCTCGCCGACCTCGGCCATCCAGTCGTGATCGAGATAGAAATGCTGGCGTCCGGTGAGGGTGTGCCACGGTTTCGCGCGTTCGACATTGACGGTGAACGGCGAATATCGCCGCCCGCCGCTTTCGGATCCCGACCATTCCGGTGAGGTGATCACCGGCACCGGCGCGACCTGGGTGTCGGCGAAGGTGATGCGCTTGCCCGCGTGTTCGGCGGCCAGATCGGCCAGCGGGGTCCCGGTGCGCTGCTCGAGGGTGCGAAAGCCCTGCACCGCGAGCCGTCCGTTGGTGGTGCCGGACAACGCCAGGATCGCCTCGCAGGCGTCGATATCGCGTTCGAGGCTGGGGCGCCCGGCGGCCGGTCCGCCGCGCACGATGCCGTTGCGCGCGGCCAGGTCCGACACCTCCTGACCCACGTCGAAGGTGACGCCTTTGGTGGCCGCGCCGAGCCGGTCGACCAGCGGCCCCAGCGCGCCCATTTTCGCGCGGACCGCGCCGTAGTCGCGTTCGACGACGGTCAGTCGCGGCATCGTCAGACCCGGAACGGGTTGGCACGCACCGGTTTTCCAGTCCCGCACCGCACCGTGCGGGGTGGCGAGTTCGTCGGGGGTGTCGTGCAGCAGTGGTGTCGCGACGATGTCGGTGCGCACCCCGAGGTGGCGCCGGGCCAGGCGGCTGAATTCGGCGCCGATGCTCAGGAAGGCGTCCCAGTCGGTGCGGGTCTGCCACGGCGGTGCGATCGCCGGGCTGAACGAATGCACGAACGGGTGCATATCGGTGGAGGACAGATCGTATTTCTCGTACCAGGTCGCGGCCGGCAGCACCACATCGGAGTACATGGTGGTGCTGGTCATCCGGAAATCCAGGGTCAGCAGCAGATCCAGTTTCCCGGCCGGTGCCTGCTCGTGCCACACCACGTCGCGCGGGCGCGCATCCGGCGGTGCTTCCTCAGCGCGCAGCGAGGCGTCCGCGCCGAGCAGATGACGCAGAAAGTACTCGTTGCCCTTGGCGGAGGAGCCGAGCAGATTGGATCGCCAGATCGACAGCACGCGCGGGAAGTTCGCCGGAGCGTCGGGATCCTCGCAGGCGAATCGCAGTTTGCCCGAGGTCAATTGGTCGACGATATGGTCCGCGGGTGCGCGGCCCGCTCGTTCGGCCTCGTCGGCCAGATCGAGGGGGTTGCGGTCGAAGGTCGGATACGAGGGTGTCCAGCCCATGCGGGCCGCCTGCGCGATGAGGTCGGCGGTGCTGCGTCCGGACAGATTCCCGGGACCGGTGGTCGTGGTGAGGGTGTCGGCGGCGAACGGGTCGTAGCGGAACTGATCGGTGTGCAGGTACCAGTAGACGGTCTGGTTCATGTGCCGCGGCGGGCGGGTCCAGTCGGTCGCGTTGGCCACCGTCGCCCAGCCCGTGACGGGCCGGCACTTCTCCTGGCCCACGTAGTGCGCCCAGCCGCCCCCGTTGCGCCCCTGGCAGCCGGTCAGTGTGGTGAGGGCCAGGAAGGTGCGATACATGGTGTCGGAGTGGAACCAGTGGTTGGTGCCGGCGCCGAGGATGATCATCGAACGGCCCTGGGTCTGTTCGGCATTCGCGGCGAATTCGCGGCCGATGCGAGCCGCGGCGTCGGCCGGCACCCCGGTGATCGGCTCCTGCCACGCCGGTGTTCCGGGATGGGCGGCGTCGTCGTATCCGGTGGGCCACTCCCCCGGCAGGCCCTCACGCTGCACGCCGTAGCGGGCCAGCATCAGATCGAACACCGTGGTGACGAGATGGCCGCCGACCGTGCGCACCGGAACGCCTCGTCGCACGACGGCGGCGGCGCCGTCGGCGGTGTCGAAGCGAGGCAGTTCCACCACCACCGCCCTGTCGCCGGCGGCCGACAGCGCCGGCTCCACACCGCCCAACTCCAGATTCCAGCGTCCGGCACCTTCGGCGCCGTAGCGGAATCCCAGAGATCCGTTGGGCACCACCGGATTTCCCTGCCGGTCCAGCAGAACGGTCTTGAATTCGGCGTGTTCGGTGCGGGCGAATTCGTCGAGATCGGCGGCGGTGAGGAATTTGCCGGGGCGGTGCACGCCGTCGCGTTCCTCCAGCCGCACCAGGAACGGCAGATCGGTGAACCGGCGCACGTAGTCCTCGAAATACGGCACCTGCCGGTCGACGAAGAACTCCCGCAGGATCACATGGCCCATCGCCATGGCCAGCGCGGCGTCGGTGCCCGGATGCGGGGCCAGCCATTCGTCGGCGAATTTGACGTTGTCGGCGTAGTCGGGCGCGATCGCGATCACCTTCTGGCCGCGATAGCGCGCCTCGGTCATCCAGTGCGCATCCGGGGTGCGGGTCACCGGGACGTTCGAACCCCACATCATGAGGTAGCCCGCGTCCCACCAGTCTCCGGACTCGGGCACATCGGTCTGGTCGCCGAAGACCTGCGGGGAGGCGACGGGCAGATCGGCGTAGAAGTCGTAGAACGACAGCATCGCCCCGCCGATCAGCGAGATGAACCGCGAACCGGCCGCGAACGACACCATCGACATCGCGGGAATCGGAGAAAATCCCGCGACCCGGTCGGGTCCGAAGGTTTTGATGGTGTGCACATGGGCGGCGGCCACCAGCTCCACCGCCTCCTCCCAGCCGGCGCGGACCAGTCCGCCGCGACCGCGGGCGCTCTTGTAGCGGCGCGCTGCCTCCGGGTCGGAGACGATCGATTCCCAGGCGGTGACCGGATCGCCGGTGCGCGCCTTGGCTTCTCGATACATTTCGAGCAGCACACCGCGGATGTACGGGTAGCGGATGCGGGTGGGTGAATAGGTGTACCAGGAGAAGGCCGCACCGCGCGGGCAGCCGCGGGGCTCGTATTCGGGGCGGTCGGGACCGACGGACGGATAGTCGGTGGCCTGGGTTTCCCAGGTGATGATGCCGTCCTTGACATACACCTTCCACGAACAGGATCCGGTGCAGTTGACGCCGTGCGTGGAGCGCACCACCTTGTCGTGGGCCCAGCGTTCGAGATAGAACTCGTCGGCCTGGCGGCCGCCACGCACGTATTCGGTACGCAGATCCGCGGAGACGGTGGCGCGGGTGAAGAATCGCCGGCTGCGAATCAGCGCCGCCGTCACCTCGGAATCCAAGGCCGCGCCGTCGCCGCGTGCGGTACGTGCCATCTGCCCGCCTCTCGCCCGGATCGCGGTGTCCCGCGCGATCGCCTCACCCCATCACACGAACATTGGCACCGTAATCGCTAATCAATGGCAATCGCCGTATTTCGGCGACAGCGGATACGGAGTCGAAATCGGTGACGATCAGCGATCACCCAGCATGCCGTGCCGCGGCGTACCCGGGCGCGGGACGTTTCGGCGCGGAGTCCACAATCGGCAGTGGACCGCACTCGCCGACAGAGAGGTGATCGCTCGTGAAGGTATTCCAGATCGGCGCGGCGGGCGGCGTGGGCCGCCGCCTCGCGCAACGGCTCGCGGACCGCGGTGACCAGGTCACCGGTATGCATCGCAATCCCGAACAGGCCGAGACCGTCGCGGCGACCGGGGCGACGCCGGTGGCCGGCGATCTGATCCACGACACGGTGGAGGAATTGGCGGCCGAGATCGCCGGGCACGACGCGGTGGTGTTCTCCGCGGGCGCGCACGGCACCGGCCCCGACAAGACCACCGCCATCGACGGCGCCGGACTGGAGAAGGCCGCAGCGGCCGCAGCGCAGGCGGGCGTCTCGCGCTTCGTGCTGGTGTCGGTATTCCCCGATGCCGGGCGCGACCGCGAAACCTCGGAAGGGTTCGAGCACTACATGCGGGTGAAGAAGTCCGCGGACGTCCATCTGACCCACATCGCGCTGGACTGGCTCATCGTGCGTCCGGGAACGCTGCTCGACGATCCGGGGTCCGGCACCGTCACCGCCGGCCTGGCCATCGAATACGGTTCGGTCTCCCGCGACGACGTCGCCGCCTTCATCGACGCGGCTTTGCACGAACCGGCACTGAACCGGGTCATCGTCGAGCTCACCGGCGGCAGCACTCCGGTAGCCGACGCGGTGGCCGAACTGGTGGCCGCGACCACCCCGCGCAAAACCATGTGACAGCCGACGCCGCCCGGCCTAGCGTTCTCGGGCATGTCGAGGATCGCGCCCGAGGTCACCGCCGGGGACCGGCTGGGTTCGGGCACGGGGTGCGCGGTGGTGTCGGCGGTGTCGTTCGCACTCTCGGGCCCCTTGGCGCGCGGCCTGATGAACGCCGGCTGGAGTTCCGCGGCGGTGGTGATCGTGCGCGTCCTGGTCGGCGCCGCGGCACTCACGCCGATCGCGGCCGTCGCACTGCGCAACAACTGGAAGTCGGTGCGCGGCAACGCGGTTCTGATCCTCGGCTACGGGCTGGTGGCGATCGCCGGAGTGCAGCTGGCGTATTTCACCGCCGTATCGCGTCTGGCCGTGGGAATGGCGTTGCTGATCCAGTACACCTCGCCGATCGCGGTGGTCGGCTGGTTGTGGCTGCGTCGCCACCAGCGTCCGGCCGCGCCGACGGTGGCCGGAGCTTTCCTCGGCCTCACCGGCTTGTTCTTCGTGATCGATCTGCGGTCGGGCGCGGCCACCGACTGGATCGGCATCTGCTGGGCACTGCTGGCGATGGCCTGCGGGGTGGTGTACTTTCTGCTCTCGGCGCACGGCCACGGCACCTTGCCGGGAACCGTCCTGGCCACCGGTGGGCTGCTCGTCGGCGGACTCGGACTGCTCGCCGCCGGAGCGGCGGGCGTCCTTCCGCTGCGAGCCACCGCGAATCCCGTTGTGTATCAAGGTGCCACGATGCCGTGGTGGCTGCCGATCGCGATCCTCGGCATCGTGACCGCTGCCCTCGCCTACGTCGCCGGCATCGCCGCCACCCGCCTGCTCGGCTCCCGGGCGGCGGCGTTCACGGGGCTGCTCGAAGTGGTGGCGGCCCTGATCGTCGCGTGGGCACTGCTCGGTGAGGCCCCGCACCCCGTCCAGTTGCTCGGCGGCGTGCTGGTCCTCACCGGCGTGCTCATCGTGCGCCGCGGCGAGGCGGCCGTATCTACGCCGATCAGTCGGTGAGCCGCTGCTCGGCGTAGACGGCCATGGCGTCGCGCTGGTATTCGGCCAATCCGGACGCGATCCGCTCGTAGTTCGCCTTGAACCGTTCGTCGTCGACATACATCTGGCCGAGGCAGGTGTACGCACTCCGGTTCGGACTCCAGAAACGGCGGATCCCCTCGTACTGAGCGTGGATTTCGGCCTGTACCGCCGCATCCTCGACCGGTGTTCCGGCGGCCATGAATTCGGCCATCCGGATCATCGCGGCGGTAAGTTCCCGCTGCATGCGCTCGACGTCCTCGGCGGTCATGTCGGCGGTCGCCTGCCGCGACTGCTCGAACTGTTCGGGCCAGCGCTCCCGGGCCTCGTCGTCGTACTGCGTGTGATCGAAGCCCGCGAACAGATTTTCCGGGCGGTTGATCTGCACTGACATCTCCTTGTTCCCTTCGAGTTCGGCGATGGTGCGCGCCACGGTCTCGGCCATCCGTCCCAGCCGGTCGCGTTCGGCGAGCAGCCGGGCGTACTGGCGTTTGAGCGCTGCCAGCGTGTCCGGTTCGGAGTCGACCGCCTCGGCGATCTCGGCGAGACCGAGCCCCAGCTCGCGCAGCACGAGGATTTGCTGCAGCCGCAACAGACTCTGCTCGTCGTAGTAGCGATAGCCGTTGCTGCCCACACGGGCCGGGGTGAGCAGACCGATGTCGTCGTAGTGGCGCAAGGTGCGGGCGGTAACTCCCGACATCTTCGCCACCTCCGCGATCGACCAGCTCATGGTGCTTCCCATCTGTCCTGAGGCCGGTCGCTCCGGCCTCGTCTTCGACGGTAGAAGTTGCCGTAACGTGAAGGTCAAGCCGAAAATTCGGCGGCCGGGCGCAGCCCGAGCAGGGTTTCGGCGATCTGCCGCATCTCGGCGAGATACCGGGCGCGCTCGGGCGGCGGATCGGCCCGGCGGGCGAGCATGCCGCTGGTGAGCGCATAGCCGACTGTTTCGGCGACCACGCGAACCGGCGCCGCGGGGGTGACGGTCCCGGCACGGTGTTCCCGGTCCAGGTAGCGGGCGAAGCGGCGGATGGGACGTTCGGAGATTTCGGCGGCCAGCTCGCCGATCTCGGGGTCGACGGCGCCGCGCTCTTCGATCAACCGCAGCAGCGGGCCGGCGTGCAGGACCGCCTCGGCGAACGATTCTATGGTGGCGCGCAACATCTCTCGCGGATCGGAATCGGCCAGTTCGGGTTCCTGGGCGGCGAGGAATTCGTCGCGAACCCGGGTGGCGAGCGCGTGGAAGATCTCGTCCTTCGAGGCGAAGTAGACATACAGCGTCGCGCGGGAGACACCGGCCCGGGCGGTGATCGCGGCCACCGTCGTCGCCGCGTAGCCGCGTTCGATGAAAACGTCGGCCGCGGCATCGAGCAGGGCACGATGCCGGTCGGTATCCGAACGCTCCCGGGCCGCTCGCACACTCCACGACGAGGTCATACCGTCCAGCATATTGACGTTGACGTCAATGTCAATCAGACTGGCGGCATGCAGGTGGTGGTGGCGAACCGAGGTGAAGTGGCGGTCCGTGTGTTGCGTACGGCGCGAGAGCGCGGCTACGGCACGCGGGCGTTGTCGACGGCGGACGAGCCGGACGCGATGCCGGTGCGGCTGGCCGACGAGGCGGTCCGGTTGCCGGGCTCGGGCGCCGCGGCCTACCTCGACATCGACGCCGTCGTCGCGGCCGCCGGTAGTGCGGGGCCAGGCGCGTTGGTACATCCGGGCTACGGATTCCTCAGCGAGAGCGCCGATTTCGCCGCCGCATGCGCGGCAGCGGGACTGGTGTTCGTCGGGCCGGCTCCGGAGGTGCTGCGGACCTTCGGCGACAAGGTGGCGGCCCGGCGTGCCGCGGAACAGGCCGGTGTCGCGGTGTTACCCGCGACCGCCGGCGCCGCCGGGCCCGAGCAGATCGAGGCCCTGCTCCTCGCTCACCCCGAGGGTGTGATGATCAAGGCGACGGCCGGTGGCGGCGGACGTGGGATGCGCGTGGTGCGCCGTCGCGAGGAACTGGCGCAGGCCTATGCCCATTGCCGCGCCGAGGCTCGCGCGGGTTTCGGTGACGACACCGTCTACGCCGAGGCGTTGGTCGAACACGCCCGCCACATCGAGGTGCAGATCGTCGCCGACGGTTCGCGCGCGGTCGCGGTCGGCGATCGCGATTGCAGCGTGCAGCGGCGCCGCCAGAAATTGATCGAAATCGCACCCGCGCCCTCGCTCGCGCCGGATATGCGCGAGCGCCTGCATGCCGAGGCGGTACGACTGGCCGAAACAGTCGGTTGTCGTGGCGTGATCACGGTCGAATTCCTGGTGCACGGCGACACCGCGTGGTTCCTCGAGGTCAATCCGCGGCTGCAGGTCGAGCACACCGTCACCGAGGAGGTGACGGGCCTGGATCTGGTGGCCGTACAGTTCGACCTCGCTCAGGGCCACACACTGGACGATCTCGCGCTGCCGCACGCCGCCCGCGGATATGCGGTGCAGGTGCGCGTCAATGCCGAAATCCTCAGCGCGACAGGCGATGTGCTGCCCAGCACCGGCGTGCTCACTCGATTCACTCCCCCGACCGGATCCGGTGTGCGCGTCGACACCGCCGCCTACAGCGGGATGCGTCAGGGCGCCGGCTTCGATTCACTGCTGGCCAAGATCATCGCGCGCGGACCGACCTGTCCGGCGGCGCTGCGGCGCGCCGCCGACGCGCTGGCCGAAACCACGATCGACGGCGTCGACACCACGGTTGCCCTGCAGCGCGCCGTCCTCGACGCCTTGCCCGGCGACACCACGGTCGACACGCTGTGGTTCGAACGCCACAGCGCCGAATTGGCGCGCCGGGCCGAGGAATCCGCTCCCCCGCCGACACCGCCCGCGGCCGGTGCCCCGGCCCCGGCGGAGCAGTTCGACGACGGCGAGCAAGTCCTGCGCTCACCCCTGGGTGGCACGGTGATCAGCGTGGTCGAACCGGGCACGGTGGTGGCCGCGGGCGCCGAGGTCGCCGTCGTGGAGGCGATGAAGATGCATCACGTGGTCCGCGCCGGACAGTCGTTGCGAGTGGTGCGGGTGCTGGCCGAACCCGCGACGGTGGTGGATCCGCATGCGGCACTGCTGGTGTGGGACAACGCGGACCACGACGGCGAACATGCCGGCCTCACCGCCGTGGACCTCGACGCCGAACGCGACGATCTCGCGGAGGTGCGGGCCCGCCACCGTGCCGGACTCGACGACGCACGCCCGGAGGCGGTGGCCAAGCGACACCGGCTGGGGCGTCGCACCGCCCGCGAGAACATCGCCGATCTGGTCGACGACGACAGTTTCGTCGAATACGGGGCGTTGGCGGTGGCGGCGCAGCGTTCCCGGCGCAGTATCGACGATCTCATCGCGAATACGCCGGCCGACGGACTCGTCGCGGGCGTGGCGACCGTCAACGCCGGACGATTCGGTCACGACCGCGCCCGGGCGGTGGTGATGTCCTACGACTACACGGTGCTGGCCGGTACTCAGGGCATGCGCAATCACGCCAAGACCGACCGCATGCTGGAACTGGCACGCGAACAGCGACTTCCGGTGGTGTTCTTCACCGAGGGCGGCGGCGGACGGCCCGGCGACACCGATCACTCGGGTATCTCGGGGCTGGACGTGACGACTTTCCGTGCGATGGCCGCCCTCTCGGGCACGGTCCCGCTGATCGGCATCGTGTCCGGGCGCTGCTTCGCCGGAAATGCCGCGCTGCTCGGCATGTGCGATGTCGTCATCGCCACGCCGGACGCCAATATCGGCATGGGCGGACCCGCGATGATCGAGGGCGGTGGCCTGGGTGTCTACGCACCGGAAGAGATCGGCCCCGTGCGGGTGCAGCGCCGCAACGGTGTGGTGCACATCGTCGCGGGCGACGAGGCCGAGGCGGTGGCGATCGCGCGTGACTACCTCGGATATTTCCAAGGGGCCCTCGACACGTGGGAGGAGCCGGACCCGCGGCTGGCCCGCCATGTGGTGCCGCAGGACCGGCTGCGCGCCTACGACATCCGCGCGGCCGTCGCCGCGGTCGCCGACACCGGTTCGGTCTTGGAATTGCGCCGCGATTGGGGCGCGGGCGTGGTCACCGCGCTGATCCGCGTGCAGGGCAGGCCCTTCGGGCTCATCGCCAACGACTGCCATCACCTCGGCGGCGCCATCGACGCCCCGGCGGCCGACAAGCTCAGCGCCTTCCTGCGACTGTGCGACGCACACGGACTGCCCATCGTATCGCTGTGTGACACACCGGGTTTCATGGTCGGTCCGGAGGCCGAAACCCATGCCACCGTCACGAAGTTCAGCCGCCTGTTCATCGACGCGGCCGCCATGTCGGTGCCGTGGGGCACCGTCATTCTGCGCAAGGGCTACGGATTGGGTGCGCAGGCGATGGCGGCCGGATCGTTTCGCGCCCCGCGCTTCGTCATCGCGTGGCCCACCGGGGAAATCGGCGGAATGGGTCTGGAGGGAGCCGTACGGCTGGGGTTCGCGAAGGAACTCGCGGCGATCGAGGATCCGGTGCAGCGGGCCACCGCATTCGACAATCTGGTCCGCGCCGCGTACGAGAGCGGGAAGGCGCTCACCGCCGCGACGGTACTCGAACTCGACGACGTCATCGATCCGGCGCAGACGCGCCGCTGGATCGGCACCCTGCGCTGAGCGCGGGTGCCGATCCGGTGCGGCTCAGGCGGATTTGCGGGCCAGTCCGGCGACGATCAGTTGCTCCCACACGCTGAGTTCGCGGCCACTGCCGGAATCCTCGGCGGCCGAGCGCGGCCACCAGCGCGCGCACGGCTGCAGGCCCGGATCGATCAGTTCCAGGTCGCCGAACAGCGCCTCGATCTCGTCGTCGTTGCGCCAGCGACCGCGCCCGAAGGCGTCGAGCACCTTCCGCTCGGTGGTGTTGGTCTCGCGGTTGTGCCCGGAGCGGAAATGGGAGATGTAGACCTGACTGCCGGCCGGAACACGGGCGGCCCAGTCACCGACCACACCGGCGGGATTCTCGTTGTCCTCCACGAAAGCCAGCACGACCCCGAACAGCAGGCCCACCGGTTCGTCGAAGTTGATCAGCCGCTGGACGTCGGCATGGTCGGCGATGTCGGACACCTGGCACAGGTCGCGACCCAGCACCGCGATCCGATCGTCGACCGACAGCAGCGCGCGGCCGTGGGCGACGACGAACGGATCGTTGTCGACGTAGACGATCGGCGCGTCGGGATGCTGGCGGCGCACCACGTCGTGCACGTTCTCGGTGGTGGGCAGTCCGCATCCCAGATCGATGTATTGGCGAATTCCGTTGGCGCACATGCTGCGTACGGCGCGCAGCGTGGCCGCGCGAGCGGTGATCGCGACCTGTTCGGAACCGGGCAGGAAGTCGATGAAGTAGTCGGCGAGGTTCTGGTCGACTCCGTAGTTGTCCCGCCCGCCGAGGATGTAGTCGTATACCCGTGCCACGCTCGGCCTTGCTTGCCGCGCTCGCATGGCGTCGTCGTTCACTTGTCACCTCTCGATTCCCACGACGCCCGTCGCAGCCGTGGCTGATTAGTTGTCGAGCATAGCGGTCGACCCCCGCCGAAGCCGACGATCGACTCGGTCTCGGCGTGGTTTCCAAGCCTGTCGCCGGTTGATTGCGTGATTGATCACCACGTCAACGGGGATCGGCCATTTCTGGTGCGCCAGTGCCTGATTCGCTTTCCCGCGCGGTACGCGTGCCGGTCCGCCGCGACAGTTCGGCGTCGAGTTGCGCCTCGGCCCGTTCGGCCCGGGCCAGGGTCTGGCGGCGTGCGTCCTCGACCGCCGCGAGCCGGGCCGCGGTCTGCTGCGCGACGTGTTCGGCGGCCGCGGCGGCTTCGGCGCGCACGGCGGCGATATCGTCGGCGGCGCGCTGTTGTGCCGCGTTCGCCTCCGTCCGCATCCGGTCGATCTCGCCGCGGGCGCGGGCCAGTTCCGCCTTGATCTCCTCCAGGGTCCGGTTTCGTTCCGCGACGGCCGATTCGGCGCGTTCGATGGCGCGTTCGGCGTCGGCGGCGCGCTGGACGGCCAGGTCGCGTTCGGCGCCGGCGGCGGTGATGCGCTGGGCACTGTCGCGACGCACCTGTTCGAGTTCCGCGGTGAACGTGGTGCGCGCCAATTCGATTTGCTCGGCGGCCTCCCGCCGCGCCTCGTCGACGTCGTGCGCGCACTGCGCCCGAACCGCGCGGATCTCGGCGTCGGCCTCGGTGCGTGCGGCGAATACGTCGTCGGCCGCCTGTTTGCTGACGCGCTGCACTTCCCGCAGTGCGTCGTCGCGTGCGGTGAGTGCCTCCGCGATACGCGCTTCGGCCGTCTCGGCGGCCGCGGCGGCATCTTCGGCCGCCGATTCCGCTGCGTCGCGGGCTTCTTCGGCCTCGCGCCGCGCCTTCTCCGCCGCGACGGTGGCGACCTCGGCCTCCGCGATGCGCCGCGCGGCATCGGCCTGCACGGCCTGGACCTGCGCCTCGGCCACCGAGGGGTCGGCCAGGGTCGACAATTCGGCCACGGCGACCGACAGCGTATTGCTCAGCTGGTCGGCCAGAGTCCGGAACTGAGTGAGCATCTCGTCGGCCCGCAACCGGGCGGCAGTCACCGGACCCGGTTGCGTCACAGTGACGTTCGCCTCCGTCCCCTCACCCTCCTGCTGACGACGCTGACGCTCCCGCCATGCCCGCCATCGCGTGTGTTCGGGATGGTCGCAATATTCCGACGGCCGTCCCGGAGTCCCGCCGCGGGTGATGGTGCGCGTACAGCCGGGGAAGTTACAGATGCTCGACACCAGGGAATCGTAGCGTTTGTTTCGTCACTACCAACGGAACGACACGAAACGAAAGCTAGGAAACGCCAGCGGATTCCGTTCCTGCCTAGCCTCCGATAAGTGAACCTTATCGGAGGTCAGCCCTGCGCTTCGCTCTCAAATCTCCTCTGGCTATTACCTTTCCGTTTGGTCGCACCCAACTAAACGTAACTACAACGCAACCCACCAAAAACTGTGCCCGGTGGTACGGACGTACCAATCGGACCCGAGGTTGCACTCGGCGCCTGAAACACGCGGAGTCCCGGTAGAACTCGCGCGAAGAACAACGACAATGGCTTGACCGGCTTCGGGATGCCCCCCGTCATATGGAGCGATCGCCGGTGCGGTCGAACCCTTCCGCGTCGGATACGTGCGCTGCGCCACTGACGAACAAACAGTTCACCGAACACCTTGACCACGATGTGATCTGACGGCTGGAATCCTGTCGTTGTTCGCTATTTAGCTATAGTGCTAAAATCCAAATATGACCGAGATCGGGCCTGAAGAGGAAGCCGGAGTGTTTCGCGCACTGGCCGACCCCACGCGCCGACAGATCCTCGAGGATTTGCGCTCCGGCGAGTTGACCGCAGGGGAAATCGCCGCCAAGTTTCCGATCAGTGGTCCGTCGATCTCCCGGCATCTGGGCGTACTCAAGGCAGCCGGGCTCGTCCGAGAGCGACGAGCCGCCAATCGAATCTTCTACTCGCTTGTCGAGGAACGACTGGCTTTGTGTGTCGGCAGGTTCCTGAGCGCGATCTGCCCGGAGCAGGTCATCGTCAGACAGCGCAGACCCCGAACCACCAAGAACAGGGGAAACTGATGAGACCTCCGCGGATGTCCAGCGTCGTCGAGCGACGCCTTCTTGTGAACTACCGCGTCGCCCCTGAGGCTGCCGCGAGCTTGGTGCCGCCGCCGATGCGACCTCAATTGGTCGGCGGCTGGGCGGTTGCCGGCATCTGCCTGATCCGCCTCGGACAGTTCCGACCCAGTCGGCTACCCGGCTGGGTCGGGCTGCGCAGCGAGAACGCGGCACATCGCATCGCGGTTGAGTGGGATGGTCCGCAGGGACGCTCGACCGGTGTGTACATCTCGCGTCGCGACAGTGGCTCGGTGATCAATGTCCTTGCCGGTGGCCGACTGTTTCCGGGTGAGCACAGTCTGGCGCGGTTCGACGTGCGGGAGACGACGCAGGACCTGCATGTGGCCTTCGCCAGTCATGACGGGTCCCTCTCCGTGAGCGTGGATGTCCGGACCGCCGAGCGGTTCCACGGAAGCGAACTGTTCGCCGATCTCGCGCAGGCATCGGACTTCTTCCGGCATGGCTCGGCCGGATTCTCGGCCACGCGTGGCGGTCAATGCCTCGATGGGCTCGAGCTCCAGACGAACTCGTGGCACGTCGAGCCGGTCGAGGTCTGCGCGGTTCGGTCCACGGTCTTCGACGACCGGGACCGGTTCCCGCCCGGCACCGCAGTGCTCGACTGCGCCTTGCTCATGCGCCAGGTGCCGGTGTCCTGGCGCCCCCTTCCGCCCTGCGGGTCGATGCCGGCTCCGTGCCGGCGGGGTATAGCGCACATCCGGAATAACTGCTCTGCGGCGGCCGCGAGGTCGGCCACGCCATGAATCTCTTCCGCCCGCGACAAGCGGACACAATCCGACCTAGTTCGCTGCGATCGTTGGCATCGGAATCGACAACGACCCGAAAGGACAACGATGACCACCGAGAACACCCCGGCGTCCGCACTCGACGGCGAACGTGCCGATCTGCTCGCCCAGCTCGCCGCCGCACGCAGCGCCCTGCGCGGCACCGTCGACGGGCTGACCGACGAGCAGGCCGGCGCGCATCCCACCGTCAGCGCCCTGTCGCTGGGCGGGCTGGTCAAACATGTTGCGGCGATGGAGGACAACTGGCTGCGGTTCGTCGTGGAGGGCCCCTCGGCCATGACCTACGAGCTGCCCGAGGGGGTCACCTGGGCGGACTTCGCCGCCGGCACCGCGCGGGAGTATCCGCAGTGGGCCATCGACCACCGCAACACCTTCGTGATGCTGCCCGGTGAAACCCTCGCCGGCATCCTGACCCGCTACGAGCAGATCGCCGCGCGCACGGAGGAGATCATCGCCGCCGTCCCCGATCTCGCGGCCACGCATCCGCTCCCCGACGCGCCGTGGCACGAGACGGGTGCGGTACGCAGCGTGCGCCGGGTGCTGATGCATCTGATCCAGGAGACCGCGCAGCACGCCGGGCACGCCGACATCATCCGCGAGTCACTGGACGGCCGGACCGCGGGCTGACGCCCGGCCCATCACCGGGCCCACGCGGCGGGTGCATACCGGCCGCGTGGGCCCGGGCGAAGGTGGCGCTTTCAGCGCCCGGCGGTGACGCGGTCGCGCAGCCCTTCGGCGAAGGTGCGTGCCGCGTGGAGGTCGGCGGCGTCGGGATGTCCCTTGCTGATTCCGCCGACGATTCGCATCGGCAGCCAGGTATCGAGGCCGCGGCAGGTGAAGGTGTCGAGCACGGTGAAGCCGCGCTGGGTGAGAAGCGTTGCGAGCGAACGGGTATAGCGGCGCAGGGGCGTTTCCGGCATACCGCTGGTGGCGTAGACGAACGCCTTGGTACCGGACTGTGCCGGCAGCGCGCGGATCAGCTCGCGCAAGCGGGGATGGAAGTTCATGGTGAAGATGCCGGACCCGAATCCCACGAGGTCGCAGGAGGCGAGTTCGGCGGTGTCGAGTTCCTCGGGCCCGACGACCCGGGCGCCGAGCACTTCGCCCATGGCCTCGGCGATCTGCCGGGTATTGCCGTGCGATACCGAGACACATACGATGACGGCCTTCATGCGGGCTCCCTTGCTCGTCCGGTTCGACTCGGATTCCCGGATCGTATCGACCGCGCCCTCCCTTACGATGACGCCATGGCGGAGATCACGGTGGAGCGGCGCGATGCGGTCGCGGTGGTGACGGTATCGGACCCGCAGCGCCGAAATGCGTTGACACTCGGGCTGTCCGAGCAGCTGGCGGCGGCGATCGCGGAGGCGGAAGCCGATGCCGGGGTGCACGCGGTGGTGATCACCGGGGCTCCGCCGGCATTCTGCGCGGGCGCCGATCTCAGTGCACTCGGCGAGGCGGCGGAGGAAGGCTTGCGGGCCATCTACGCGGGATTCCTCGCCGTGGCCGAATGCTCGCTGCCCACGGTCGCGGCGGTCGGTGGGGCCGCGGTCGGCGCGGGGCTGAATCTGGCGCTAGCCGCCGATGTGCGCCTCGCCGGACCGCGCGCTCGGTTCGATGCGCGATTCCTGCGGCTGGGTATCCATCCCGGCGGCGGCATGACTTGGATGTTGCAGCGCGCCGTCGGGTCGCAGCAGGCCGCGGCCATGACGCTGCTGGGCGAGATCCTCGATGCCGACGCGGCACACAGTGCGGGCCTGGTGCATCGTGTCGTACTCGGCGACCACGACGACTTGCTCTCCGCCGCAGTCGAATTGGCGGCGGGTGCGGCCGAGGCGCCGCGCGATCTACTGATCACCACCAAACGCACCATGCGCCACACACGCACCCTGGACGCGCATGCGGAGGCCGTCGACGCGGAGATCGTGCCGCAGGTGGCATCGCTGGATTCCGAGGAATTCGCCGCCCGGCTCGCCGCGATGAAGGCGCGCATCAGCGCCCCGCGATAGCCGACGAGAATGTGATTCTCCTTGAAGTAGAATCAAATCGCTCGTGTGTGGCCCGGCCGGGACGCACCGGACCGGAGGAGATGCCGTGAGTGTCGAAAGCAGACTGTCCCCGCGCCGCCACGTGCTGCTCGAACTCGGCTTCGCCACCCGGCGCGCCGGTGACGAGGTGCACGGTTCCGCGACCATCGCGCCGGAGCTGCACGCGCCGGGAACCGCGCATCTGCGCACCTCCATCCTCGCCACCTGGGCCGATACCGTTGCCGGGTTGCTGGCATCGCTGGTGATGCATCCGCGGGTCCCGGTGACCCTGGAACTCGACGTCAACCTCTACCGGCCCGCGCCTGCGGCCGGGCAGCTCGAGGCGATCGGCCGCACCGTGAAGGTGGGCCGGTCGGTCTTCGTGGCCGAGATCGACTTCGCCGTCGACGGCGAACCGCTGGCCTTGGCCGGTGCCTCCTTCATGGTCGCCCCCGACCCGGACCTGCAACTTCCCCGCGCGCTCAGCATCGACATGCCGGCCGGCCGCGATCGGCTCACCACTCCCCTGGCCGAACGCCTGCGCTGCGAACGGGTGCGCCCCGGCGTGGCCGTTCTCCCGCGCACCGACGAGGTGCTCAACGCCGCCGGCAGCGTCAACGGCGGCCTCATCGCCGTCGCGGCCGAGGAAGCCGTGCTGTCCCTGGCTCCCGGTGACAGCCTCAGCTTTCTCGGCCTGCGTTATCTGCAACCGGCCAAGGTGGGCCCGGTGACGGCCACCGCGACGCTGCGGGGCGGTGTCGGACGGGTCGATCTGCGCGACACCGGCGCCGACGACCGCCTGGCCACCATCGCCACCGCCCGCACCTTCGGTGTCGTGGCGCGACCGTAGATCCGGCGGCCGATCAGGCCGCGCCGAACCAGGTCGGGAGATGGGCGAGCAGATCGTCCTGGTCGTCGCCGACCCACGCCACATGCCCGTCCGGCCGTAAAAGAACTGCGGGAACATCCAATTCGTCGCTGACATCGACGACGTGATCCACCCGGTCGGCCCACCCCGCCACCGACAGCCGGCCGGTCTGATCCAGCAGCAGTCCGCGGCCCGCGTGCATCAACTCGTAGAGGCGCCCGTCCTTCAACCGCACGTCCCGCAGGCGCCGGCCGAGCAGTTCGTGCCCGTCACCGAAGTCGTAGCGGATCGCGGTGCCGGTGATCTTCTCGGTCAGCCGCCGATTGACCTCCTCGATATCGATGAGCTCCGTGAGCAGCCGCCGCACCGCACGGGGACCCGGCTCGAGCGATATCAGCTCCATCTGCGCGCGCGTGTTGTCCAGCACGTCGGCGGCGACCGGGTGCCGCTCGGACTCGTAGCTGTCCAGCAGCCCGGCGGGCGCCCAGCCGGCGACTTCGGCGGCCAGCTTCCACCCCAGATTGAACGCGTCCTGGATGCCGAGGTTGAGACCCTGGCCGCCGACCGGCGGATGGACGTGCGCGGCATCCCCGGCCAGCAGCACCCGCCCGGCCCGATACCGCGCGGCCAGCCGGGTCGCGTCTCCGAAACGCGAGAGCCAGCGCGGTGAATGCACGCCGAAGTCGGTGCCGGCGGTGGCCACCAACTGCCGCTTCACCTCCTCCATCGTCGGTGGCACCGTACGGTCCTCGGACAATCCCTCGGCCGGCACCACGAAGCGGAACGTCCCGTTGCCCGACGGCCCGACCCCGAAACGCCGCTGAGTCTTGCGGACCTCACTCACCACCGCGGTCACGGTCTCCAGCGGCGCGTCCAGTTCGACCTCCCCCAGCAGCGTCTCCACCCGCGTCGGCTCACCGGGGAAATCGATCCCCGCGAGTTTGCGCACGGCGCTGCGTCCGCCGTCGCAGCCGACGAGATACCGTGCGCGCAGCCGGCTGCCGTCGGCCAGGTCGACGGTCACACCCTCCGCGTCCTGGGTGGCGCCGACCACTTCGCAGCCGCGCCGGATGTCGACGCCCATCTCGGCCGCATGGTCGGCGAGCAGCCGATCGGTGACGGTTTGCGGAATGCCGAGCACATATGCGTGCGCCGAGTCCAGCTCCGGCTGCGGTGCCGTGATACCTGCGAAGAACCCGCCGACCGGATACTTCGTGCCCAGCTCGAGGAAACGCTCCAGCAGCCCCCGCTGATCCATCACCTCGATACTGCGCGCGTGCAGGCCCAGCGCGCGGACAACCTTCGTCGGCTCGGTCTCCTTCTCCAGCACGACCGGGTTCAGGCCGTGCAACCGCAACTCGCACGCCAGCATCAGACCGGTAGGTCCGGCACCGGCAACGATTACGTCAATCATGAAACCCCATTCGACACGGTGGTGGCCGAGCCCGCGGAACAGCCGATTTCCGCAGGTCATGGCGTTGGCTCGACGATTCTGCAGCACACCCCCGGCCTTGCCGCAAGACCCCCTGTGCGATATATATTGATAGTGGAAGGGAGTTCGGGGAACTCCGCGCAATCCGATTCCGGGCTACTTCTGTTCCCGCGCTTCCGCATCGTCCGCAACTCCCACCGCGCACGTCATGAAGACACTCGTCCCGTTGTCGAGGTAGTCGCCGAACGCGCCGCACCGCACGAACCCGCACCGTTCGTACAGCGTGCGCGCAGGCCGAAACGCCTCGCCCGCACCGGTTTCCAGACTCACGCGCACCCAGCCGCGGGCGCGTGCCAGCTCGAGTAGATGCGTGACGATCGCGGTGCCGACGCCGTGCCCGCGCGCCGCGTCGACGGTGTGCATCGATTTCAGTTCCCCGTGCCCGGCACCGAGATCACGCACCGCGCCCATACCCAGCAGCAGACCGTCGCGCCGAGCGGTGACCAGCGTGAGTAATGGATCGGCCCATCCGCCCTGGTCGAGCGCGAAGACGCCCTCGGCAGGGGTATGGGCCCGCGCGAAGGCGAGATGGCGGGCGGCCAGAGCTCGCACGTCGGCTCGGGCAGGATCGTCGGCGGCGACTGTCACGGACGGCACGGTCGATCATTCTTCCCGGCGCGGGCGGGCGCGGCGAACGTCGTTGCCCGGTAGCCTGTCTCGCGATGAGCGTCTCACCGGATCCCGTGGTCGTCGATATCGCCGTGCCGGAGGCGGTTCGCACCGAATTACGGCGGGGTGTGCGCAGTGTGCTCGTCGACACGGTCGCCCTGCGGATGGTGCGGGAGCGCTTCGACACCGAGCAAGCCGGGGCACTGGGCCGTTATCTGGAGGCTTCACAGTCGCCGAACACGGTGCGCGCCTACCGATCCGACTGGATCGGGTGGTCGGCGTGGTGTGCGGCCGAGGCGCGCTGCGCACTTCCCGCGGACGCCCTGGACGTCGCGGTATATCTGGCCGCGGCCGCCGATGCGCGGAAACCGTCCGGCGAGTGGGCATTCGGGCCGGCCACGCTGGAACGCAAGAGCGCAGCCATCGCCGCGGTCCATGCCGCCAACGGGCTGCCCTCCCCGACCCGATCGGATGTGGTGCGGCTGACCCTGCGTGGCATTCGCCGGACCCGTCGCAGCGTGCCCAACCGTAAGCGTCCCGTGCTGCTGCACACGCTGGAACAACTGCTGGACGGATTGCCGGCCCCGGGCTGGCCCACCGAGCCGGCCCGCCGCCGAGACCGGCTGATGCTGCTCGTCGGCTTCGCCGGGGCGCTGCGCCGGAGCGAACTCGCCGGACTACGCGTCGGCGATGTGGCCGTCACCCTCGATCACCGCACCGGCGAGCCCGTGCTGGTGGTGCGGCTGCCGGCGACCAAAACCGATCCGACCGGCGCGGGCGCCCAATCGGTGGCCCTGCCGCGTGGGGCACGACCCTCGACGTGTCCGGTGTGCGCCTTCGCGGAGTGGATCGACCTGCGCGACATCCACTCCGAGGGCGGCGCCGACGATCTGCGGTCCTGGACAGAGCGCACTACCGCCGCCACCGACATCCACCGCTGCCACGGCTTCACCGGCGCCACCCGGGTCGATCCGCAGGCCCCGCTGTTCCCGCCGGTGTCGCGGCACGGCGGCATCGGCGCGCAGCCGATTTCCGGGCGGGCGGTGGCGGAACTGGTGAAACGCTATGCCGCACGGGCGGGACTCGATCCGGCCCTGTTCTCCGGACATTCGCTGCGCGCCGGATTCGCCACCCAGGCCGCATTGGGCGGCGCGAGCGACCGCGAAATCATGCGCCAGGGACGCTGGTCCAATCCGCGCACCGTGCACGGCTACATCCGCACCGCGAACCCGTTGGAGGACAACGCGGTAACGAAACTCGGGTTGTGAGGCCGGCAAACTGCACTGCTTTTCCGGCTCTCCACGAGGTCGACCTGCCTCGTCCGCCGGAATTTGGGTCGGCACCGATCTCGCCTAGCGACCGGTCGAACGGTCTGCAGCAGAAGTGGAATACGGCAGCCATTGTGACATCTATCCCGTTGTCTGAAACGGCATTTCATGGCTTGCGCCGGTAAGGTCGGGGCGCTGTCGGCGTCATGACCTGGGGATATGACAGAACGAATGCGTTGATTTGCCCTGCAAGTGGCCTCGTTCGAATTTCCGCTTTGCGCGAAGAAGTATTTTATGCCCCCTGCCGCGGGCCAATACCTTCCGATTCATGGAGTGGAACTTTCAGTCGGCAGAAGAAATTGCGGCTGCCTTGCGTGCCGGCGTCGTGACATCGGTCGAGCTGACCGACGCGGCGATCGCCCGTATCGAACGCGACGACAAGGCGATCAACGCGATCTGTGTGCCGGACTTCGACAATGCGCGGGCCGCCGCGCGCGCTGCCGACCGGGCGCGCGCCCGCGGCGAGGACCGCCCCCTGCTCGGTATTCCGGTGACGGTCAAGGAGTCCTACGATATGGCCGGGCTGCCCACGACCTGGGGCATACCGCAGCACGCCAATTATGTACCGACCGAGGACGCGGTACAGGTATCGCGGTTGAAGGCCGCCGGCGCGGTGATCCTCGGCAAAACGAATGTGCCGCTGATGCTGCGAGATATCCAGAGCTTCAACGAGATATACGGCACCACCAACAATCCGTGGGATCACGGCCGCACGTCGGGTGGGTCGTCCGGCGGTTCGGCGGCGGCCCTGGCATGCGGATTCGGCGCGCTGTCCATCGGCTCCGACCTTGCCGGTTCGTTGCGCACCCCCGCGCATTTCTGCGGCATCTACGCGCACAAGCCGACACTCGGGCTGGCACCGACCCGCGGGATGGTCGCGCCGCCCGCGCCGGCACTGCCGGTGGACCTCGACCTCGCCGTTGTCGGTCCGATGGCGCGCACCGCCCGCGACCTCACACTTCTGCTCGACGTGATGGCCGGACCGGACCCGCTGACCCACGGCGTCGCCTACGACGTCGTATTGCCGCCCGCGCGCCACGAACGGCTGGCCGACTTCCGTGTGCTGGTCGTCGAGGACCATCCGCTCATTCCGACCGGGGCGGCGGTGCGGGCGGGCGTGAACCGGGTCGCCGAGGCGCTCGTGGACGGGGGTGCCCGCGTGGAACGGCACAGCCCGCTGCTGCCCGACCCGACCGAAGCGGCGACACTGTATATGCAGCTGATGCTGTCGAACGCCGCCGCAGGTCTTCCTCTCGACGTGTACCGGCAGCTGCAGACCCGAGCCGCCGCCCTCAGCGAGGACGATCGGGGTCTCGACGCGGCGCGATTGCGCGGCATGGTGCTCAGTCACCGCGACTGGGTAGCGGCGAACAACGGTCGCGAACTCCACCGCCATGGTTGGCGGCGATTGTTCTCCGAATTCGATGCGGTGGTGTGCCCCATTACGCCCACTCCCGCCTACCCGCACGACCACAACGGAGATCTGGAGGACCGGCACATCGACATCGACGGCGTCGAGTACCCGTACTTCGACCAGCTGGTGTGGGCCGGCATGGCCACCATGCCCGGCCTGCCCGCCACCGCCATACCGGCGGGCCGCTCCCCCGAGGGCCTGCCGGTGGGAGTGCAGCTCATCGGCCCGATGTTCGAGGACCGCACCCCGCTGCGGCTGGCCGAACTGCTCGAGCAGAAGATCGGCGGCTTCCGGGCACCGTAGTGCGGGCGCTGAGTCGGACCAGTGCGTCGGCGCCGGCGCCCCGGCCGGCGCTGCGCACTCGTAGTTCCCGAGGCCACTCCGGTTACGACACCGGGGTGGCCTCTTCCATCGAGTGGGGCCGGAATCCGCACGATTTCGATACCGCTACGCCACCGGTCGCGACTGTGCCGTGCACAGGTGTTAGTGGCTGCGCGGGCGGAAATTGATGTGCGCGTGGCCGTTCGCCCGCACTATCGTTGCCTCTCCGGTGATGGTGCCGGTGCGCTTCGGGGCGCGGCCGCAGCGGGCGAGAGAGCGTACGGACGGGGGTGGGCAGGTGGAGAATCTGCTGTTGGAGGGCGTCGTCGGGTCGCACGGCTTCCTGCCGATCCGGGTGCCGGATCCGGAGCGCTACCTCGAGTTCGGGCAGCGGGCCGCGGCCGAGGGGGCGACTCCGGTGCGGGCGGTGCTCGCCGAGTACGAGGCGGCATTCGCCGAGGCGACCTCGGCCCTGCGGGAGGAGCCCGACGAAGCGCCGATCGAGTCGCTGCTGCAACGGATCCGGCGTGCCTATCTGAACGAGGAGACATCATGAGCGAGGTGTGGTGCCTCGCCGACCCGCACGTGGGGCATCGGCTGGTGTCGGGCCTCCGCGGGTTCGACACACCCGAGGGGCACGATGCCGAGCTCGCCGAGCGGTGGGACGGCAGGGTCGGCGTCGAGGATGAGGTCTGGGTGCTCGGCGACATCTCGGTCGGTGGCACGAGGGCACAGATGAACGCACTCGAGTGGATGTCGCGGCGGCCGGGGGTGAAGCATCTGGTGGCCGGCAACCACGACGGCTGCCATCCGATGCGCAGCCGGGCGCATCACTGGCAGCGGATCTATCTGGAGGTGTTCGCCTCGGTGCAGCAGTCCGCGGTGCGCAAGATCGACGGTCACCGGGTGCTGTTGTCGCACTTTCCCTTTCACGGCGCCGCGGACGGGGACCATACCGCCGAGAACCGGTTCGAGGAGTGGCGGCTGCCCGCGACCGGTGACAATGCCGGTCGCTGGCTGCTACACGGCCACACGCACAGTTCGGTGCGGATCCGCGGCCGCATGATTCACGTCGGTCTCGACGCCCATGAGCTGGCGCCGGTGCCGTTGGAGTGGGTGCGCCGAGTCATCGCGGGAACGGAGAACGGGAGCGGAGAAGGAGTCGGAAATCCGGTGGCCGGGCCGGTTGGCCGATCGTTAGGGTCGTCCTGTGGTGGCGCGTGATCATCTGCTCGAATTCGCCGGATTGGCCGCACTGCTCGTCGTCATTCCCGGGCCGAGCGTCCTGTTCGCGATCACCCGTGCGATCACGGTCGGGCGGCGGGAAGCACTGTTCACCGTGGCCGGCAACGCGGTCGGTGTGTACCTGCAGGTCGCCGCGGTCGCGTTCGGGCTCGGGACGGTGGTCGCGGCGTCGGCCACCGTGTTCACCGCCGTCAAAGTCCTGGGCGCGACCTACCTGATCTATCTGGGGCTCCAGGCGATTCGCCATCGAGCCCGGCCGGCCGACACCTTCACCGCTGAGGTGACCGCACTCCGGCGTGGCCCGCTCACCATGCTGCGCGACGGGCTGATCGTCGGATTCGCCAACCCGAAGTCTCTGGTCTTCCTCGCCGCGCTGCTGCCGCAATTCGTCACCCCGGAAAACGGCTGGGTTCCGGTGCAGATGCTGATACTCGGCATGTGTATCCCGATGTTCGGGTTGATCTTCGACTCCGCGTGGGCACTGACCGCCGGGACAGCGCGCGCCTGGTTCGCACGCTCGCCCCGACGACTGGCCGCCGTCGGAGGTGCCGGTGGACTCATGATGATCGGACTCGGTACCAGCTTGGCGCTGACCGGCCGAAAAGACTGAGGCAGGAGCCCGGCACATGGGCGTGCACCGCACTCGCCGGACGTCGTTGTCCGGCAGACGATTACGAGCGAACGTCCGATGAGTCCGAAACGATCCGCGGTGGGGTGAGTACCGTCAGCTCCGGGACCGCGCCGTGATAGGCCTCGATCTGCACGAGCGCCAGTTGTCCCGTACTGCCCTGGCTCAGCGTGGAAGAGGGGCGGTCGGCGGTGAGCACGTTCGGGTTGCCGTGCCGGCAGAACGACGGATCCGCGGGATCCGGGTCGTACCAGGCGCCGGTGGACAATTGCGCGATACCCGGCGCGACCGCGTCGTCGACGACGAGTCCGGCCAGGCAGGAGCCGCGGTCGTTGTACAGGCGCACGATATCGCCGTCGGCCAGTCCGCGGGAGTGGGCCTCCGATGGATGCAAGCGCACCGGTTCGCGGTCGCGGATCTTCACCGATCGGCTGTGGGCGCCGACGTCGAGCTGGCTGTGCAGTTTGGTGCGCGGCTGGTTGGCGACCAGTTGAAGCGGAAAGCGTTGTGCCGCAGCGCTGCCCAGCCATTCATCGGGTTCGAGCCATACCGGGTGGCCGGGGCAGTCGGGGTAGCCGTACCCGGCGATGGTTTCGGAGAAGATCTCGATGCGACCGGAGGGTGTCGGTAGCGGATGCGTGCCGGGGTCGGCGCGGAAATCCGCGAACACCACCTGCGGTGGGTCGGCGAGGGGCAGGTCGAGACCGGAACCGGCCCAGAACCGGTCGAAGTCCGGGAAGCCGCGTCCTCGTTCGCCGAGGTCGGACAACCATTGCTCGTACAGGTGCCGCAGCCATTCGCCTGTTGTGCGTCCCTCGGTGAATTCCTTGCCGGTGCCCAGTCTTTCGGACAATTCGGCGAGGATGTCGTAGTCGTCGCGGGCCTGTCCGTACGGGCGGGTGAGGGCCGGCATCGGGAACAGGACGCCGTCGTTGTCGCCGGTGCCGTAGTCGTCGCGTTCGATGGTCATGGTGGCCGGCAGCACGATATCGGCGTGGCGGGCGGTGGCGGTCCAGAACGAGTCGTGGACGACGATGGTGTCGGGCCGGTCGAACGCGCGGCGCAGGCGCGCCAGGTCCTGATGGTGATGGAAGGGGTTGCCACCGGCCCAATAGACCAGGCGGATATCGGGATAGCGCAGCTCACGTCCGTCGTATCGGAACGGGGTGCCGGGTGCGAGCAGCATATCGGCGATGCGCGCGACGGGGATGAATCGGTCGATCGGGTTGGCGCCCTGGGGAAGTCGCGGCAGCGGCAGGGTGCGGGTGGGTTCGCCGACGCTCGCCGAGGATCCGTAGCCGTGTCCGAAACCGCCGCCGGGCAATCCGATCTGGCCCAGCATCGCGGCCAGCACCACGCCCAGCCACGTCGGTTGCTCCCCGTACTGCGCCCGCTGCAGCGACCAGCTCACCGTGACGAGCGTGCGCGCCGCGGCCATCTCGTGTGCCAGCGCCCGGATGCGTTCGGCCGGCACCCCGGTGATCGCGGCCGCCCACGCGGGATCCTTCACCGCCCCGTCGGCCGTGCCGCGTAGATAGTGCGCGAACTGTTCGTAGCCGACGGTGTGGGAGTTCAGGAATGCGGTGTCTGCCAGGCCGTCGGCGTCGAGAACCTGGGCCAGCGCGAGCATCAGCGCGGCGTCGGTGCCCGGGCGCGGGGTGATCCACTCCGCCTCCGCGACCTCGGCGGTGTCGTCGCGCAGCGGGGCGACGGTGACGAACCGGCAGCCGCGCCGCCGGGCTCGCTCGATCCAGTCGCGGGTGTGGTGGCGGGAGACGCCGCCCGGATTGACCGCGGCGTTCTTCGGTGAGATACCACCGAACGCGACCACCAGTTCGGTGTGTTCAGCGATCACCGATTTGGCGGTGAAGCGTCCCAGCAGCGCGAACAGCGGTCCCAGCACATAGGGCAGCAATACCGTGGAGGTGCCCAGGCTGTAGCTGTTGACATGACGGACGTAGCCACCCAGGCAGTTCAGGAACCGGTGCAACTGGCTCTGGGCGTGGTGGAATCGTCCCGCGCTGGCCCAGCCGTAGGAACCGCCGTAGACGGCTTCGGGGCCGAATTCGCTGTAGACCCGGCGCAATTCGCCGCTGAGCAGATCCAGCGCTCGGTCCCAGCTCACCGGGGCATAGGAATCGCCGCCGCGGCCGGAGGCGCCCGGTCCGTGTTCGAGCCATGATTTCCGGACGTAGGGCCGGTCGATGCGGGTTGGGTGATGCTGCGCCGAAGCCACATTGCCGATCAGCGGGGTGGGCTCGGGGTCGCCGGGCCAGGGCCGTACGTCGGTCAGCCGTTCGCCGTCGCTGACGGCGTCGAACGCTCCCCAATGCGTCATGTGCGTGGCCATGGCCGCCACCCTAGCCGCGCGCACCGACAGTGTTCGACCGAATTTCGCAACATCTGGACACTTGCCCAATTGCGGGTGAGAATGACTGCGCGCAACCGGCCGTATGCGAGTGGTGACCGGGTTACCGTTGCCGGAGCGTGCCCCACCGGATACCGAGGAGTTCGATGCGCAACGTCAGTCGCCGCCAGGCTTTCGGTCTGCTCGCCGCGGGGACCGCCGCCGCCGTGGCCGGTCCCGCCGCCTTCGCCCGGGCCCGTCCCGCCGCGCCGGCCACCGTGCCGAATCTGGGTGGTGATTTCCTGTGGGGTGTGGCCAGCGCCGGATTCCAGTGCGAAGGCCATGCGCCCGACAGCAACTGGCTCCGGTACGTGGCCTCGCATCCCGACTTCGACCGCTACCACGATGCGGTCGATTTCTTCACCGGCTATCGCTCCGATATCGGACTGGCCGCCGGCCTCGGCGTCGGGGTCTACCGCATCAGCGTCGAATGGGCACGGGTGCAGCCGCGGCCCGGCGAATGGGACGCGGCCGGATTCGCCTTCTACGACAGCGTTCTCGACACGATGGCCGCGCACGGCATCCGCCCGATGCTGACCCTGGACCACTGGGTGTATCCCGGCTGGGCCGCCGACCGCGGCGGCTGGGCGCATCCGGCGATGCTCGACGACTGGCTGGCCAACGCGCGAACGGTGGTGCAGCGCTATGCCTCTCGCAATCCGCTGTGGGTTACGTTCAACGAGCCGGCAATGTACATCGTCAACGAAACCCGCAACGGCGGATTGTCGCCGGCGGACGTCCCTACGATGCAGCAGCGACTGATCCAGGCGCACAACACCATCTACGACGACATCCACCGGATGCAGCCGGGCGCCATGGTGACCAGCAACCTCGCCTACGTCGTCGGCACCGCGGAACCGGTGGTCAACGGCCCGATGATCGATGCCATCGCCGCGAAACTCGACTATGTCGGCATCGATTACTACTACGGACACACCCCGCAGGACCTGGCCCGGCTGTCGCCGGGCGACCTCGAGCAGCTGTGGAAGATGCCGCTGCAACCCGAGGGAATCTACTATGCGCTGGAATACTATTCGCGTCGATTCCCCGGTAAGCCGCTGTACGTGGTGGAGAACGGAATGCCCACCGAGAACGGCGCGCCCCGCCCCGACGGTTACGCCCGCGGCGACGATCTGCGTGACACCGTGTACTGGCTCCAGCGCGCCAAGGCCGACGGCATCGACGTGATGGGCTACAACTACTGGTCGATCACCGACAACTACGAGTGGGGCAGCTACACACCGCGCTTCGGCTTGTACACCGTCGACGTGCTGACCGACCCCGCTCTGACCCGCCGCCCCACCGACGCCGTGGACGCCTACCGCGCGATCACTCGGGCCGGGGGTGTTTCCGCGGACTACCGTCCCACGCGCGGGCCGGTGGCCTGTTCGCTGGTCGACATTCCGGGCAGCTGCGCCGATCCGGTGACCGTGCCGCGCTGATCGCACCCACCCGGTATGCGGGCGCGCGGCACTGGGGCTAGTTTCAGAGGGGCAAATGTTGCGGTCCGGTCACGGACCGACGAAAAACCCTGATGGAGGACAGCTCGTGCGCATCCTGTTGGTCGCCAGCGCATTCAACAGTCTCACCCAGCGAGTGCATGCCGAATTGCGGGAACGCGATCACGAGGTCGGCGTCGAGTTGGCGCTCGGCGACGATCTACTCCGTGCCCGGGTCGCCCGCTTCCGGCCGGATCTGATTCTGGCGCCGATGCTCACCACGGCGATTCCCGAGGATGTGTGGACCGAACATCCGGTGTTCATCGTGCATCCGGGACCGATGGGTGATCGGGGGCCGTCGTCGCTGGACTGGGCCATCACCGAGGGTGCGACCCGCTGGGGTGTGACGGTGCTGCAGGCGGTGGCGGAGATGGACGCCGGTCCGATCTGGGCGTCGGTGGGCTTCGATGTGGCGCCGTGCGGTAAGAGCGAGCTGTACCGCAACGAGGTGTCCGACGCGGCGGTCGAGGCGGTGCTGACCGCGGTGCGCCGCTTCGCATCCGGCGACTACGTGCCCGAACCGCTGGATTACGACCGCCCCGACGTCACCGGCCGGCTGCGGCCGTTCCTCACCCAGCAGGTGCGCCGCATCGATTGGGCCAGCGCCGATACCGCCACGGTGATCCGCACCCTGCGCGCGGCCGATTCCCAGCCGGGTGTGCTGGATGAACTGTTCGGCCGCGAATACTTCGTCCACGGTGGCCATTACGAGGACCGGCTGCGTGGCGAACCGGGCGCGGTGATCGCCACCCGCGACGGTGCGATCTGCCGGGCCACCGTCGACGGTGCGGTGTGGTTGCCGCAGCTGCGCCCGCGCCGCGTGCCGGGCGGACCGGTGACGTTCAAGATGCCGGCCACCGACGCGCTGGGCAGCGATCTCCCCGCCGGAGTTCCCGAGGTGCCGGTCTCCCCCGCCGAGGCGGCGGTGCGCGACACCTGGTCGGAGCTGCGCTACCACGAGGATGCCGGCGTGGGATATCTCGAATTCGCCTATTCCGGTGGGGCGATGGACACCCGGCAGTGTCGGCGGCTGCTGACCGCGTATCGCGAGGCCTGCGATCGACCGGTGGATGTGCTGGTGCTGGGGCCGCGGCGCGACTTCTTCTCCAACGGCATCCATCTCAACGTGATCGAGGCGGCCGCCGATCCGGCCGAGGAGTCGTGGCGCAATATCAACGCGATCGACGATGTGGTGGAGGCGATTCTCACCACCACCGACAAACTGGTGATCGCGGCGCTGTCGGGCAATGCCGCCGCCGGTGGGGTGATGCTGGCCCTGGCCGCCGACCACGTGTGGTGCCGGGAATCGGTGGTGCTCAATCCGCACTACCGGCTGATGGGCCTGCACGGTTCGGAGTATTGGACCTACACCTTGCCGCAACGGGTGGGCACGGAGATGGCGGAGCAGCTGACCAGCCGGACCCTGCCGGTCGGCGCGCGGGCCGCGGCGCGAGTGGGCTTGGTGGACAGGGTGTTCGAAGGCTCCACCGAGCAGTTCCGGGCCCAGGTTCGGCGCGAGGCCGAAAACCTCGCGGCCGCACCGGAACTGCAGAATCTACTGCTGGCGAAGAAGCAGCGCCGCGCGGCCGACGAGGCGGTGCGGCCCCTGGCGCGGTACCGGGCCGAGGAGCTGGCGCATATGCATCGCAACTTCTTCGGCGACGGCGAGTCCTATCACCGGTTGCGGCGCGAATTCGTCGCCAACACCAAACCGCTGGCGACGCCCGCGCATCTGCTGGGCTGAGGTCCCGGGCCGTCCGGTCGTGGCCGTGCGCTGCCGCGACCGGACGGTGTTCCGCGCGAAGATGTTCAGGCGGAACGGGATTCGACGACCGGGCGAGCGGCCGCCGAACGGGTGCCGAAGCGCAGGATGCCGTCTTCGATGTCGGCTTTGCGCAGCAGCGCGCGGTCGCGGTAGTAGTTGTTGATCACCTTCCACGGGCCGCGGCGGCCCTGGCGCGGCATGACCGCGTCGCCGCGGGCGATGTAGCCGGAGGTCAGCGCGCCGCCCATCATCGATTCCGGCGCCCGGTCGGCTTCCTCGGCTTCGGCGACGAACGTCGAATACCCCTCGGCCTTCATGTGATTGAGCAGGCGGCAGAAGTATTCGGCGGCGAGATCGGCCTTCAACGTCCAGGAGGCGTTGGTGTAGCCGATGATCATCATGGCGTTGGGCAGCCCGCTCATCAGCGCACCCTTGTAGGCGACCAGATCGCGGGTGGCGATCGGGGTGCCGTCCACATCGATCGCCGCGCCGCCGAGCATCTGGATATTGAGGCCGGTCGCGCTGATCACGATGTCGGCCGGCAGTTCCTCGCCGGATTCCAGGCGGATGCCGGTTTCGGTGAAGGTCGCGATGCGGTCGGTGACGATGGAGGCCCGTCCGTTGCGCAGCACCTTGAACAGATCCCCGTTGGGGACGATGCACAGCCGCTGATCCCACGGGTTGTAGCTGGGGCTGAAGTGGCGCATGTCCACGTTCGGCCCGACGGCGACCCGCACGGCCTGCAGGAGCAGTTTCCGCGACAGGGCGGGGTTGCTGCGGGAGAGGGCGAAGCTGGCGCGCTGCAGGGCGATATTGCGGGCGCGGCCGGTCTTGTAGGCCAGCGCGGCGGGCAGTTTGGCCTTCTTCATGCCGACCGCGACGGGGTCCTCGGCCGGCAGCGGCGCGATGTAGGTGGGCGAACGCTGCAGCATGGTCACGTGCGCGGCGTCCTCGCTCATGGCGGGAACCAGCGTGATCGCGGTGGCGCCGGAGCCGATGACGACGACCCGCTTGCCGCGGTAGTCCAGGTCCTCGGGCCAGTGCTGGGGGTGCACGATCTGCCCGCCGAAGTTCTCCTCACCGGGGAACTGCGGGCGGAAGCCCTGGTCGTAGTCGTAGTAGCCGGTGCAGCCGACCAGGAAGTTGCTGGTGTAGGTCTCGGTGTCGCCGGTCTGTTCGTCGAGAGCCTCGGTGGTCCACAGCTGTTCGGTGCTGGACCAGCTCGACTTCACGACCTTGCGGCCGAAGCGGATGTGGCGGGTTACGCCGTATTCCTCGGCGGTGTCGGCGATGTACTGGCGGATGTGCGGTCCGTCGGCGAGCACCTTGGTGCCGATCCAGGGGCGGAAGCCGTAGCCGAAAGTGAGCATGTCGGAGTCCGAGCGGATTCCCGGGTAGCGGAACAGGTCCCAGGTGCCGCCGATCGCGCTGCGCCGTTCGAGGATCGCGTAGCTGCGTCCGGTGTTCTCCCGGCTGAGATGGCAGGCCATCCCGATCCCGGACAGGCCCGCACCGATGATCAACACGTCGACATGCCGCGTCATTGAGGTATCCGTTTCGTCCGAATGTCAGCCCGGACCTCGCCGTCCGGATACCCGAAGGTTACGTGTGATTTCTGGTTACGTCTAGTCGCGGCAGGGGCGGAGGCGCGGTCAGTGCATCGCCGCGCCGAGGATCTCGCCCGCTCCCGCGGTGGTCAGCCCGATCGCGACGACGCCGACGGCCACCCGCGACACCGTGGCTCGCGCGACCCCGCGCCGACTCGCCAGGTGGACCCAGCAACCGACCGCGATCGCCGTTGCCAGCAAATGCAACCAGATGAGATTTCGAAGCAGTACCGTCGTCACCCCCGCGCCCGGTGGCGCCTGCGGCCCCACGTTGTCCAACTGAGCCGTGAAAATGTCGTGAACAGCGTTGACAGTCATCGCGGGCACGCCCTTCCCCTCGCCCGTCCGGTCGGGCGCACCGCTGCGGACGCACCCATCCGTGACCCTCAACGGTACCCCTGCGGCAAATTTCTGGCATCCCCGTTTCGGGTCCCTCGCGAGCGGTCGGAGGCTACGCTGACCGAGGCGCACCACCGCCCCCGCGGCGGGGTCGGCCGGCTGATGACGGCGAGGTCGTCGCGGTCGCCGGTGCCGCCGAGTTTCGTGTCCGGGGAAATGAGGGACCGACAGTGAGGAATCGACGACCGTGCGTACGCTCGATACCAATTTCAACACCCGCAACGGCGGCTTCCGCGAGGTAGTCGTCACCGCGATGGAAATCACCACCTCCATCGGTGCCGATACCGAAAGTACTTGGCAGGCGCTACTTTCCGGCGCCAGCGGGATCAAGGTCCTCACCGACGAGGACATCATCCGCCAGGATCTGCCCAATGCGATCGGCGGCAAACTGATCCACGACCCCACCACCGATCTGGACCGGGTGCGCAAGCGCCGCATGTGCTACGTCCAGCAGATGTCGTACACGATGGGTCAGCGGCTGTGGGAGACCGCGGGAACACCCGAGGTCGACAAGGACCGCCTCGGCGTCTGCATCGGCACCGGCCTGGGCGGTGCCGACGTCATCGTCGACGCCCACGACACCATGCGCGAACACGGCTACCGCAAGGTGTCCCCATTCGCGGTGCCGATGAGCATGCCCAACGGCGTCTCGGGCGTGGTCGGCCTGGACATCGGGGCGCGCGCAAGCCTGGTGACGCCGGTGTCGGCGTGTGCCTCGGGCAACGAGGCGCTGGTGCACGCGTGGCGCTCGATCGTGCTGGGCGATGCCGACATGGTCGTCGCGGGCGGGGTGGAGGGCTACATCAACCCGATGGCGATCGCCGGATTCACCATGGCCCGCGCGCTCAGCTCCCGCGTCGACGAACCCGAACGAGCGTCGCGGCCCTTCGATCGCGACCGGGACGGTTTCGTCTTCGGTGAGGCCGCCGCGCTGCTGCTGCTCGAATCGGAGGAGCATGCGCTGGCGCGCGGGGCGACACCGCTGGCCCGGCTGCTCGGCGCCGGATTGACCGCGGACGGGTACCACATGGTCGCCCCCGATCCGGAGGGCCTCGGCTGTGCCCGGGCGATGCGCCGGGCCATCGAGACCGCGGGGGTGAGCGCCGCCGATGTCGATCACGTCAACGCCCACGCCACCGGCACCTCGATCGGCGATCTGGCCGAGGCCAAGGGCATCGCCGCCGCCATCGGCACCCATCCGGCGGTCTACGCGCCGAAGTCGGCGCTCGGGCATTCGGTGGGGGCGGTGGGCGCGCTCGAGGCCGCGATCTCGGTGCTGACACTGCGTGATCAGGTCATCCCGCCCACGCTCAACCTCGACAATCAGGACCCCGAGGTCGACCTCGACATCGTCCATGACAAACCGCGGCACACCGACGTCGAGTTCGCGATGAACAACTCCTTCGGATTCGGCGGCCACAACGCGGCGGTACTGTTCGGCCGCTACTGACCGCGCAGATCCGGGAGCGACTGCCCGGTTCGCCCGATCGCACCGGGATCCACAGCAACGCCCGAGGTTCGGACAGGAGGTCACCGGATCGGCTGAGATGGTCCCCCGGAGAGATTCCCACAACAGGGAAGATGCGCCGAAACACCTACTATCGGCCCGTGGGCGACTTGGATTTGGGTAATGGCAGAAGCCTGCCGCTCTATCTCGCCCCCGACTCTTTCGATTCGGCTGTCCTCGGGGTGGTCTTGACCTACGACAGCCTGACGAGACTGCTGAACAACTTGGAGAACACCGTCATCGACGGCTCCGGTCTGGGTGACAGCGCGGTGGCGGCGGCGTGCGCGGACTTCCGGAGTGCATGGGTGACCGAAACCGAAATTACCGCCAAAGCTGTCGGCATCATCGTGGACTTGCTACCTCGGGTCAAACGCAAGTACCAGGACGCCGACCAGGATGCCGGCATGAGCGTCGGCGGCACCGATCTGACGCCGTCGCTGGTACCTTCGGTCACCGAACCTTCGGGCCGTCCACCGAGCGGATGACCGGCGACCGGCGCTTCGATACCGAACTGCGCACCCTGGATGTCGCGTCGGCGGTGGCCGGAGCGATGTCGAACACCAGTGACGATCGAGGCATTGCGCTCGCCGACGCGGCGGTGGCCGCCGCGGTGCAACTGGGGGATGTCGGGGTGGGGCCTAATCCGGTGGCCTTCCTCGCCGGCTGCGTGCGTGCCGTGGGGCTGTCCGATGCCCGGCGGCTGCCCGAACCACTGGTCGGCACCGAACCGACGGCGATGGTTCGTTCCTGGATGACGGCGGCATGCCCTGACGCCGAACCCGATGTCGCTCGCGACGAGGCGTTCGCACGGTGGTTGGAGATGGTGGCCGCCGTGCTGCGATCGCGGCGCACCCTCGGCCGCGGCGCCCCCACGCCGTGGAGCCCCTTATGATCAGCAAGACCTGGCAACGCGTCGGCGCCGGGTTGCTCGGCGGCGCTATCTCGCTGGCCCCCATTCCGGGCGCAGCACTCATCGGCGGAGCGGTCGGCGGCGTTCTCACCGGGATGATCGACGGCCAGTCTGGTACCGACCTCTTGGTCGATGCCGGCGTGGGTGCTCTGGTGGGGCAAGTCGGCAAGGTGGGCGGCCGGGCGCTACCCGGTGTGCTGGGCAAATTGCCCGGCGTCGGCAAACTTGTTTCGCCACTCGCTGCCCGACTGCCCGGGAGTATCGGCTCGGTGGCGAGCAAGCTGGCCCAGGTCGGGGCGGTCGGTGGGCTCAGTACGGCATATGCCTATTCATATGACAAAATCTCCGAGATCCCATCGGACCTCACGCTGCCCGCGAAAAGCGAACGGCTGAAGGCGCTGGAGTTGGCGTTGGAGTCGATGCAGCTGGGCCTCAACAGAAGTCATCTGCGGGCCCCGATCGACATCGCGCTCAAGGTGCCGGCGTTGCCCGGAACCACGACAGCCGTCGATGCCCAGGCCCGTGCTTTCGCCGACGCCGCTTCGGTGTACAAGCTCATGCACAGCGATCTCGAGAGCGTCGCAAAAGACAAGCTGCCGGACTCGTGGCGTGGTCGTGCCGGCGAGACGGCCGCGGACGCAGTGTCGACCTTCGCCGGTGCCGCGTGGCATGCACACGAGGCGTTCACCTGGGCCAACGACGCGCTTCGCATCTGGTCGGACGCACTGGTCGAGACACAACGGCAAGACACCACGGGAGTCGACGGACTCACGAAGGCACACACCCAGCTGAACAACAAACCTGACGAAGAGGTCCGCAGGCACGCCATCGACAGCTGCCGAGCCCGGATCACCGCGACGAAGGCATACGAAACCGCGGCAACAACGTGTGCGTCGTCGGTCGGCGCAGCAGCCCGGACGGCACGGGCCAGGACCGTCAAAGCGCCCGGTATGGACCCGGTCGATGCCGAAACCCTCGCCTACACCGGTCAAGCCGGCGGAGCGCCCAGCACCGCCGACGACATCCTCACTCCGACGGCATTGGCACGTGCCTCGCAGCGGCTCTCGGCGCTGTCATCCGATGATCGGTCCTCGTTCGAGAAGCTGGTGAGCAACGCCAAGTCTCCGCAGGAGGCGGCTTACCTGTGGGAGGCATTGGCGGCGGGATACTCGCTGCCCGATATCACCGCGTTCGATGAACAGATCCACGAGCACGGGAACGACCGCTATTGGCTCTGGAAACATCTGCACGTCAACGACGTCGCGAACAGCCGAACCGTGCGCGACGGACGGCAAGAGCTCAGTTACGCCCCCGACGACGTGGCCAAGGCCGCCACCTACGCCCAGGACAGGGGGAACTGCACCTCGGCGTCCACGGTGATCGCCCGGCTGGATGCCGATCCGGTGCTGATGCTGGGGGTCACCACAGGCACCGGCCCCGCGGCGGTGAGCGGCCCGGCCGCAGGCAACGACAGCCCGAAGGCATTCCGGGACCGGCTCGTTCGGGTTTTCGACGACAACTTCGATTCCGACCTCACTCCCTATCCACGAGGCGACCAGAAGATGGTGAACAACCTGCTCAATCCCGTCACCGGCAGCACCTATCACATGGCCGCGTTGTCCACCGAGGAGGCGCGACAAGCTGCCCTGCCGCGGATCGAGGCCGCGGTGACTGCGGGCAAACCCGTCCCGATCGGGCTCGCTCCGAAGGACGACGGTGACTATCACCAGGTGGTCGTGGTCGCCACCCGGCCGGGCGAACTGCAGATCTACAACCCGTGGGGCTTCACCCAGTGGGTGACCACCGAGCAGTTCGTCAAGTCCGAGATGCCCGATATCGAGCGTCCGAACGACGTCATGCTCCCGGACTGAGAATCGCCTTCGGGCAACCACGGGTTTCGGCGCCCGATTTGCCCGGTCGCGTCGGACTCACAGCAATCTCCAAGGGTTCGGACAGGGTGGTCACCGGATGGGCTGAGACGCTCCCGCGGTGACAGTGACGACTGCCGACACCGCCGTGCCCGTATCGCCCGAATCGGCGCGTCCGCCGGATCCGTATCTGCCACCGCCGCGGCGCCGGGACCGGCTCGCGCTGGTAGCACTGCTGGCCGCCACCGCGGCCGCGTATCTGTGGAACATCACCGTCAACGGGATGGGCAACGGGTTCTACGCGGCGGCGGCGTGGTCGGGGTCGCGAGACTGGAAGGCGCTGCTGTTCGGGTCGCTGGATCCGGCCAACTTCATCACCGTCGACAAACCGCCGGTCTCGCAGTGGGTGATGGGGTTGTCCGGGCAGCTGTTCGGTTTCTCCAGTGCCTCCATGCTGATTCCGCAGGCGTTGATGGCGGTGGCGGCGGTCGCGCTGATGTACGGCGCGATCACCCGCGCCACCGGCAGCCGCGGCGCGGGTCTGCTGGCCGGTGTGCTGCTGGCGCTGACACCGGTGGTGGCATTGATGTTCCGGTTCAACAATCCGGATGCGGTGATGGTGCTGCTGATGACCGCCGCCGCCTACTGCACCGTGCGCGCGTTGCGCCACGCGAGCCCGCGCTGGCTCGTATTGGCCGGTGTCGCATTGGGTTTCGCGTTCCTGGCGAAGATGCTCGAGGGCCTGATGGTGCTGCCCGCACTGGGTGTGGCGTATCTGGTGGCGGCGCCGGCGGGTTTCGCTAAACGGATCGCGCATCTGCTGGCCGCGGCGGTGGCGCTGGTGGTCTCGTCGGGGTGGTATGTGCTGCTGACGATTCTCTGGCCCGCCGATTCGCGCCCCTATCTGGCCGGTTCCAAGGACAACACGTTCATGGATCTGGTGCTGGGTTACAACGGTTTCGCCCGCTACCTCGGACACAACCACGCCGGGCGCAAACCCTTCGAACTGCCGCCGGGATACGAGTTGCCGCATATGGGTGGCGGCGGCTTCAACGGTTTCGGGTCCGGCCCGCAGCGGTTGTTCACCGGCGAGATCGGATTCGAGATCTCGTGGCTGCTGCCGGCGGCCGTGGTGGGTTTCGTCGTCGTGCTGATCACGCGCCGGAAGTATCCGCGCACCGACCTCGTGCGCGGGGCGGCATTGGTTTTCGGGCTGTGGCTGCTGATCGACGGGGTGGCGTTCTCGGCGATGAAGGGCGGCATGCACGCCTACTACACCCTGGCCATCGCGCCCGCGGTGGCCGGCAGTTTCGTCCTCGGCCTGGCCGAGGTGTGGCGTTGCCGGGATCGGATGTGGGGCCGGGCCGGGGCGGCGGGACTCGTTGTGGCCGGCGGCGTGTGGGGCTTCGTCCTGCTCGATCGCAATGCGGACTGGCAGCCGTGGCTGCGGTGGACGATCCTCGCGGTGACCGTCGTGGCCGCCGCCGCTCTCGTGCTGACGGCGCTGCCGGTGCTGTCGCGACGGGTGCCCGCCCGCGCGGTCGCGGTCGCCGTGGGCGCCGGTGTGCTGGCCGCGACGGCCGGGTCGAGCGCGTACGCGGTGGCGACGCTGCCGCAGTCGCATACCGGCGGCAGCCCGGTCGTCGGGCCGGCGCATCCGGACCTGCCGCAGGCGTTGAATCCGTTCCGCCGCCAGATCGGCATGCTGATGGGCGGCACCGACACCGATCCGAAGCTGGTGGAGATGTTGCGGGCGACCCAGACGACGTGGTCGGCGGCCATCGACCGCTCGGGACCGGCGGCCGGACTCGAACTGGCCAGCCGGACACCGGTGATCGCCATCGGCGGATTCACTTCCGAAGATCCGGTCCCCACCGTGGCGGGATTCCAGGACCTGGTCCGCGACCACTGGATCACCTACTATCTGGCGCCCGAGATGAAGCTGCCGGACTCGTGGCGAACCCACGACCAGCACCGATCCCCCGGCGGCGCGCACGCTCCGGCGACCGCACCGAACCCGCCGGCCACCGACGCGGAACCGGAGATGTGGCATCCGGTCGGCAACACCGACATCTACGCCTGGGTGTCGGCGCACTACACGCCGCAACACCTCGGCGGTCTCGAGGTCTTCGACCTCACCGCACCGCCGCACTGACCCCGGCATCGAGCGGCCGATCGCCCGCTCGACACGCCCTTGCGCACACCGGAATTCAGCAATCTCGCAGCTACGATTGCTGGATGCGAGAGCCGAACCGCCGCCAGGTGCTGGCCACCGGACTGGCCGCAGCCGCCGCGCTGCTGCTGCCGGTCCGCGCGGGCGCCGACCCCGTCCGCCGGGCGGCGTCGGCTCTCGCTCCCCTGGGCCCCGAATTCGTGTGGGGGGTGGCCACATCCGGATTCCAGACCGAAGGCCACGCCCCCGACAGCAACTGGACCCGCTACATCGCGACCGGGGCGGCCGAACCGTATCGGGATTCGGTGCGCTTCCTCGACACCTACGCCGACGATATCGAGCGCGCCGCGCAGCTGGGCGCCACGAGCTTCCGCATGAGTATCGAATGGGCCCGGGTGCAGCCCCATCCCGACGAATGGGACGAGCAGGCATTCGCCGGCTACGACCGGATCGTCGACGCCGTCTACGCCGCGGGCATGACCCCGATGCTGACCCTGGATCACTGGGTGTATCCGGGCTGGGCCGCCGACCGCGGCGGATGGCGCAACCAGGGCATGGTCGACGACTGGCTGGCCAATGCGCGGAGAGTGTTGCAGCGCTACGGTTCTCGCGATCCGATCTGGGTCACGATCAACGAACCGGCCGCCTATCTCGGCACCGAGATCCGCATCGGCGCCCTCTCGCACGAGGAGTGGCCGGCGGCGATGGACCGGCTGGCGCAGGCCCACAACCAGATCTACGACGACATTCACGCCGCCTATCCGAAGGCGATGGTCACCAGCAACATCGGCTATGTGCCCGGCGCCGACACCGAGGTGAATCAGCCGTATATCGACAAGGTGCGCGACAAACTCGACTTCGTCGGCGTCGACTACTACTTCGGCCCCACCCCGGCCGCGGACGGCTCGTCGGCGACCTCGGCCGGTGCGCCCGCGATGTGGGAGTTGCCGCTGCAGACCGAGGGCGTCTACTACGCGCTGCGCCGCTATGCCCGCCAGTTCCCCGGCAAACCGCTGTACGTGGTGGAGAACGGGATGCCGACCGAGAACGGTAAACCCCGCCCGGACGGCTACACTCGCGCCGACCAGTTGCGCGACACCGTGTACTGGATCCAGCGCGCCAAGGCCGACGGTATCGATGTGCGCGGCTACAACTATTGGAGCCTCACCGACAACTACGAATGGGGCAGCTACACACCCCGTTTCGGTCTCTTCACCGTCGATGTCACCTCCGATCCGGATCTGGTGCGCCGGCCCACCGACGCGGTGGAGGTGTTCGCCTCGCTCGTGCGCGCGGGCGGGGTGCCCGCCGATTACCGGCCCACCCGCGCCCCCGTCTCCTGTTCCCAGGTCGATCCGCCGGCCAGTTGCGACGAGCCGGTGATGCTGCCGGGCGCGGATCCGGCCGCCACAGCGAGCCCGTAACCACCCGCCTCGGCGCGCGCACCACGCGATCGATTCCGCATACGGAGATACCGCGGCCAGGGCGGGCGGGTTACCGGTCTGCGGACCCCTGCCCTCTCACTCGAGGGAGGCCGTGAATTTTTCGACGCCCAGCACCTTCAGCAAGGCGAGCTTCTGCTGGTCCTCGGTACCCGGGGTAGCGGTGAAAATGAGAAGCGCCTGTGCCTGATCCGGCTCGAGTAGAAGCTGGCAGTAAAGGTCCAGCCGCCCGATCTCGGGGTGGACGAATCGCTTGGTGTCGCTGGAACGCAGGCCCACCTCGTGACGCTCCCACAACCGGGCGAACTCGTTGTTGGTCTCACGCAGAAATTCGACGAGATCTGCCGCCGGCGAGCCGGGCCCGTCCCGGGTGAGCGCCGCGCGGAGCTGCGCCACATTGGCCCGGCTGGTCGTGTCGTGATCGTCGGGGTGGTAGCGCGCTCGCGCGGCCGGATCGGTGAACCAGCGGAACGCCGCGCTACGCGCGCGGCCGGTGTACCCGTCTGTGTGCCCAGCAGGGCCACCGCGGACGGGGTCTGCAGCAACGTTTCCCCCAACGGGCCCATCACCTGCGCCGGCATGTCGCAGAGGCCGTCCATCACGCGCATCAACCCGGGACTCACATGCTGAACCTGCAGGTCGCGGCGAACTGTGCGGTACCCCGTGAGCAGGAACAGGTGATCGCGTTCGTCCGGGGTGAGCCGCAGACCGCGCGCGATGGCCGCGAGCATGCTCTGTGATGGTTGCGGCCCGTCGCCGCGTTCCAGCCGTGCGAAGTAGTCCGCGGACATGGCACACAGCTCGGCCACCTCTTCGCGCCGCAGCCCGGGTGCGCGCCGCCGCGGCCCCCGGCGCAGCCCGACGTCTTCCGGTTGCAGAGACGCTCGCCGAGCCCGCAAGAACGCGCCGAGCGATGAACGGTCGAACCCACGATCCATGGTGTGCATTCTGATCCGTCCGTCGCCGCTCAGCCGCGACCTCTCGTTCAGTGGTTGTGTGTGTCCTTCCTCGGCCGGACGGCGGCGCATTCACTGATCACAGCGATCACCGGTCGCTTCCGACGAGCACGGCATTCGAACAGCGAACAACGGAGTGCGGACGTATGGCCACATGGAGCAGAAACGAACTTCCCGACATGACGGGACGGACGGTGGTGATCACCGGCGCCGGCCGCGGGCTGGGCCTGATCACCGCGCGAGAACTCGCCGGTGCCGGAGCACACGTCGTGCTGGGTGTCCGTGACCCGCAGCGGGCCCGCCGCGCCGTCGCGGACCTCCCCGGCATCTTCGACGTCCGACCGCTCGATGTCGCGGAGCTCGGCTCGGTGCGCGCCTTCGCCGAGGCGTGGTCCGGCGACCTCGACATCCTGATCAACAATGCGGGTGTGATGGACATCCCCGCCACACGTACCCGGGACGGCCTCGATCAGCAGACGGCCACCAACTACATCGGTCCCTTCCTGCTGACCACCATGTTGCTCGACCACATCACCGATCGTGTGGTGCATGTGACGAGTCAGCTGCACCGGCAGGGCAAGATCGACCTGGCCGATGTGGACTGGCGCACGCGCAAATACGACGCGATGGCGGCCTACCGTGCATCGAAGCTCGGTGTCGTGTTGTTCTCGCTGGAACTGCAACGCCGGCTGACCGCTGACGGCAGCCGGGTCCGCTCGGTGCTCGCCAGTCCGGGTATCGCTCGTACCGGTCTGGCCGCGCACTCCCGGGCGAACCTCGTCAACCGGTTCACATTCCTGACCAATTCGCCTGAGCGCGGTGCGCTGTCGGTGCTGTACGCCGCGACTCAGGACGTTCCCGGCAATGCTTATGTCGGACCGGACGGGCCGGGCGGCCTGCGTGGCTATCCGGCGGTCGGCCGGCAAGGCAAGGCCGGTCTCGACGAGGAGCTGGCCGGACGGCTGTGGAACGCGACCGCCGAACTTCTCGCGGCAGTGGATCGATGAGCTGTCGGGCGGCCCGAACCAGACGTTCGCCGCTCAGGCGGGAAGTTGCAGCCCGGCCGCGAGGACCGGCCACGACTGGATCAGCGCGTCGTGCCAGTAACCCCAGGAATGGGTTCCGGTCGGGGTGAAGTCGTAGGTCGCCGGAATGCCGAGACCGTTGAGCTTGGCCTGCAGGTTGTGGCTGCAGTAGTTGACCGCGGCCTCGATCACGCCGCCGATGATCACTTGATTGGCCAGGCCGCCCGGTCCGGGCAGCGTGTAGGGCCCGTTGAGAGTGTCCCACTGCCCCGGCAGTCCGGATCCACTGGAGATGAACAGGTTGAGCCCGCGCAGCTGGTCGGCGTGCACGTAGGGATCGTTGGCGGCCCACATCGGATCGTTCTGCGGCCCGTACATATTCACGGTGTTGCCGCCGCCCCATACGTTGACCGCGAGATTGACCGCGGTGTAGCCCACGGGGTCGCTGATCTGGGCGCAACCGCTGTAGGCGGCAACGGATTTGTACAGGCCGGGTTTGGCGATCGGCAACTGCAGCACCGAGGTCCCGGAGGTGGACAGCCCGGCGATGGCGTTGAGGCCGTTGGTGCCCAGGGCGCCGTCGATGATGGGCGGCAGTTCCTCGGTGAAGAACGTCCGCCACTTGTTGACGCCCAGCTTCGGATCCGGTGCGCGCCAATCGGTGTAGTAGCTCCAGGCGCCGCCGACGGGCTGGACGACGTTGACGTCCTTGTCGGCGAGGAACTTCAGCGTGTCGGGCGCCTTGTTGTCCCAGGTGGCGCTGTCCTCACCACCGCCGGCGCCGTTGAGCAGGTACAGCACCGGACGCGGTGTGGAAGCGTCGGCGGGCCGCTGCACGTTGATCGTGATCGGTTTGTCCATGGCCGCGGAGTACACCTTGAAGGTGACGTTGCGGCCGTCGACGACCGAGAAGTCGACGATCTTGGATCCGTCGGCGGATACCGGATGTGCCAGCGGGGCACCGGAATCGACGACCGGATCGCCGGCGGCGGCCGGTCCCGCCGCCATGGTCGCCGATACCGCGGCCAGCACCGCCGCGGCCGCGACCGTAGCGATCCGGGTGCTCCCGCGTACCCGATCTCGCACCGCCGATCTGCCTGCCCGATTACTGCTCGCCACGTGCACCTCCGAATCCCGTTCGGTCTCGCGCGTTCCCCCGCTTGGGCAGACTAATTCAGCGGCAACCGTTTGGCGATCGGTTCGGCGGGCGCGTCGAGCAGCTCGTCACATTCGTCGCATCACGGACACGACTTTGCCGAGCACGACCGCACGGTCGCCGTCGATGACGTCGTAGGCGGGGTTGCGGGGTTGCGGGGTTCGAGGTAGACATGGCCGTTGCGCCGGCGATAGACCTTCACGGTGGCCTCGTCGTCGATCATCGCGGCCACGATGTCCCCGGAATGCGCTTCGTGCTGGCGGCGCACGACCACGATGTCGCCGTCGCAGATCGCGGCGTCGATCATCGAATCACCGCGCACCCGCAGCCCGAATACGGTTCCGCGCCCGACCAGTTGCCGCGACAGGGTGAGCTGGTCGTCGGCGTGTTCCTCGGCGAGGATCGGGGCGCCGGCGGCGATATCGCCGACCACCGGCACGATCACCGAATCCTGTTCGCCGCCACGGCTTTCGGCGGGGGCGAGGAACAGGCGTACGTCGATGGGCCGGGAGACGCTGGCACTGCGGCGCAGGAATCCCTTGTCCTCGAGATCTTTCAGGTGTTTCGACACCGACGAGCCCGATTTCAGTCCGACGGCGGCCGCGATCTCCCGCGACGACGGCGCATACCCGTTGCGCTGCACCGCATCCCGGATCACGCCGAGAATGCGCCGCTGCCGCTCGGGCAGCCGGGAGGTGTCGAGATGGTCGTATGCGTCGTCGTATCCGGTCACCGGGGAATCGTAGACGGCCGCCGCGGCGGCGCCTCAGTTCACGCAGGGTATGTCGGATCCGATGCTGGTGGTGACCGGTTTACCGGAGTCGGGACGATCGTCGGTGGTGGCGGTGGTCGACGCCGAACTGCCGCCGCTGGTGGTCGTGGTGAGCCCGGTGGTGGGGTCGGTGGTCGTCACTGACGACGCCGAGGACGAGGTGAGGCTGTCGGGCATGCTGAAGTCGCTGCCGATCACGATCTTCACCGTCCCCGGATCGAGGGATTTCGATGCGGCCGTGGGCAATCCGCCCAGCATGTCGGCGGCCTGGGTGGCGTCGGTGTCGGCGCCGGAGCCGAAGTACACGACCGAACTGGATCCGTCGCTGTAGGTGGCGTTGCCGACGTTGCCCTTGCGGAAGCCCTTGTCCACCAGCGCGGTGGACACCTTGGCCGCCATGCCGCTCGCACCGCCGGCGTTGACGACGTCGATGGTGCTGGTGGGGGTGGTGGTCGGGGCGCTCGATTGTGGTTCTGCCACGCCGAAGGCGGTGCGCACGGTTTTCTTGATCGCGGCCGGGTCGACGATGTTGACGTCCTGGCCGTCGACGGTGTCGTAGGCCTTCACCGGTAGGGTCTGGAATTCGATCGGGATGGATCCGGCGCGGCCGAGGGTCTGGGCGAAGTCGAGCAGGTTCCAGCCCTGCGACAGCACGATGTCGTTCTGCGCCGCGCTGATCAGGTCCTGCAGTTTGCCGATATTGGTGAGCGTCCCCGAGTCCTTGAGCTGTTTGGCGACCGAGGTCAGGAATGCCTGCTGGCGGTGGGTGCGGTCGAGGTCGCCGTTGTCGAGGCCGTGCCGCTGACGCACGAACGACAGCGCGTTGGCGGCGTCGAGATGCTGGCGGCCCGCGGGAAACACCGCGCCGGAGTAGTACTCGTCGTCGACGGCGTGGTTGAGACATACGTCGACGCCGCCGAGGATATTGGCCAGATCGTAGAAGCCGACCAGCGAGATCTCGGCGAACCGGTTGATCGGCACTCCGGTGAGCTGTTTGACCGTCTGCACGATCGATTCGCGCCCGGCCTCGCGGCCCTGGCGTTCGAGTTCGACCTTGTCCTTGACGCCCTGATTCTCCAGCTTCTGTTCCACCGAGGCCTTTTTCAGCCCGTAGGCCTCCTTGATCTTGGCGTGGTCGTAGCCGGGGATGCCCGAGACCGAGACGTAGTCGTCGCGCGGGATGGAGAAGGCGGTGACCTTCTTCAGATTCTTCGGAATGTGCACCAGGATCAGCGAATTCGCGTTGTAGCCGCCTTCGCTGCCGTCACCGGCGTGCAATTGGTCGAGGATGTTCTTGGGCAGGTCGTTGCCGTTCTGGTCCTTGCGGGTGTCCAGGCCGATCAACAGGATGTTCAGATCGCCGTCGAGGGCGGCGGCATCGGCATCGCTGATAGCGTTGGACCGGGTGAAACCCTGATCGACGCTGCGTTCGGTGTAGTAGGCCAGGCCGGTGCCGCTGACCACGACCACGGCCGTGACCGCGGCCAGCACACGACCACCGACCCGCACGGCCTTACCCCCGCGATTCGGGCGTGGCGGCGGTGCGGTGCGAGCGCGGCGGGCCCGCCGATTCGGCGGCGGCGCGGCGCCTTCGGCGGCGGCCACGGTCTCTGTCGCGGCGCCGGCGGCGGTCGGTGCGACGCGGGTGGCTCGGCGCCGCGGTTCGGTGTCGCCGCGTTCGGGTGCGGGGGCCTGCGCGGGTGCGGGACGACGCCGGGGGCTCGGTTCGGCGGCGGCGTCGGATTGTTCCCGTCGTCCCGGACGATGCGGCGGCGGGGCTGCTCGGCGGGTGCGTTCGCTGTCGCGCTGGTCGGCGGGTGCGGCCATGCCGCGACTCCAGGGCGGGGTGGCCGCCCGGACCGTGCGGGGGCTATGTCGACCGGACCGATCTTGCGGCGACTCGTCGTCGGGTCGCGCGTGCCGCGATCGGCCGCTGCCGCCGCGGGGATCCACCACCGGGATCGGTTCGGTTTCGTCGTTCATTTCGCCGTTCAGTCTTTCATTCCCGGATATGGGAAAGCTGAGAATGAGCTTTATCGGGTTGTGACATCCTGCACGATGGTGGTCTCGAATGCATACCCGCCGCGCGGGCTAGTCCGCTGGGGCAGCGCGGAATCCGAGGATCGCGCACAGATTGTCCAGGTGGATGTCGAAAACCTGGGTGCGGTCGGTGAAGGTCTGCGCGCCGTACATGTCGAACACGTCGAAGCTCACCGCGCCGAACAGGCCGGTCCACACCGTCAGCGTGCGCACCATCGCCCAGTCCGGCAGCTCCAGCCCGAATTCGGCCCGGATGCGCTCGATATCGGCGGCCAGTTCGGCCGGGGTCGCCGGGACGGGGTCCGGCGCCGTGAGCTCTCCTGCGCGACAGGCGTTTTCGACGATGGCGAGCAGTGATCCGATCACCCGGGTGCCGGGGGCGGTCGTCTCCTGGGCGGGTGCGTCGTAGCCGGGGACGGGGGTCCCGAACAGCAGGCCGTAGCGGGCCGGTTCGGCCAGCGCCCAGTCGCGCACGGCGTGGGCCAGCACCCGCAGCCGCGCAGCACGGTCGGCGGGTGCGCCGGCCAGGGCGGCGTCGACGGCGTCGGCCAGTTCGGTATAGCCGTCGACGACGAGCATGGTCAGCAGTTCGTCGCGGCTGCGGACGTAGCGGTACACCGCCGAGGAGACCACGCCGAGGTCGCGGGCGACAGCGCGCAGCGACAGCGCCGCGGCGCCGTGCACCGCCAGATGGTCCCGGCCGATGCGCACGATCTCGTCCATCGTGCGGGCGCGGGCGCGGGATCGAGGAGTGCTCATACCCCCACCCTGCCATACAGAGAGCGGTGCTTACCAGAGTGATCGGCGATCTGGCGATGCGAGTCGTACTTGTCACAGATCGTGACGCAGATTACTGTTACCCGCCGGTAATGAGCGTGCCCGGCCACCAACCGGCGAACAGAAGCGAGGAGATCGACACCTGATCGATTCGAGATCGCCGCTCGCCCCGCCGTCGCCGCCGACCCGCACCGCGACTCGGCCGGGCCTGCCGCGCCAGGCCTCCGGTCACGCGCCGATTTTCCCTCGATCCGCGCCATGAGCAGGCGCGACATTGTTTAGAGGTACCGAGGGACACACCTAAAATACTCGGTAGTAGCGTTGATATTCGTCACCGGCGACACACACTCACGGAGGCCCGATGAGACACCATGCGCAGCCCGTTCACGGGGCCGACCGGTTGCGGGTCGCCCGCACCCGGCAGGAGCGGCCATGACCGCGCGCGACACCGATTTCGACGTCCTGATCGTCGGCTCCGGATTCGGCGGCAGCGTCACCGCGCTGCGGCTGGTCGAGAAGGGTTACCGGGTCGGCATTCTCGAGGCCGGTCGCCGCTTCGCCGACGACGAACTGCCCGAAACCAGCTGGGACCTCCGCAAATTCCTGTGGGCGCCCGCCCTGGGCTGCTACGGCATCCAGCGCATCCACCTACTGCGCGATGTGCTGATCCTCGGCGGCGCGGGCGTCGGTGGCGGCTCGCTCAACTACGCCAACACCCTCTATGTGCCGCCGGAACCGTTCTTCCAGGACAACCAGTGGCGCGACATCACCGATTGGCGCGCCGAACTGACCCCCTACTACGAGCAGGCCACCAAAATGCTGGGCGTGGTGCGCAATCCGCACATCACCCCCGCCGACGAGGTGTTCAAGCAGGTCGCCGACGACATGGGTGTCGGTGACACCTTCGTGCAGACCCCGGTGGGCGTGTTCTTCGGCGAGCCCGGAAAAACCGTGGACGACCCGTATTTCGGCGGAGTCGGCCCGCAGCGCACCGGCTGCCTGGAATGCGGCGAGTGTATGACCGGTTGCCGCCACGGCGCCAAGAACACGCTGGTGAAGAACTACCTGTATCTGGCCGAGCAGGCCGGTGCCCAGGTGCTGCCGCTGACCACGGTCACCGCGGTACGCCCGCTGCCCGACGGCAGCTGGCAGGTCGACACCCGCCGCACCGGCGCGAAGATCCGCAGATCACCGGCCTCCTACACCGCCGGACACGTCGTCCTCGCCGCCGGCACCCGCGGCACCCAGAAGCTGCTGTTCGACATGCGCGACAAGGGAATTCTGCCGCAGCTGTCGCCGCGGCTGGGCGAGCTGACCCGCACCAACTCCGAATCCATTCTGGGCGCGGCGACCCCGACGGTGGACCCCGATCGCGATTTCACCCGTGGTGTGGCCATCACCTCCTCCATCCACCCCACCCCCGACACCCACATCGAACCGGTCCGCTACGGCAAGGGATCCAATTCGATGGGCCTGCTGCAGACGCTGATGGTCGACGGCGGCGGCCGGATCCCGCGCTGGCTGCGGTTCCTGCTGGAAGTGCTGCGCCATCCGCTGACCCTGCTGCGGATGCTCAGCGTGCGCAACTGGAGCGAGCGCACGGTCATCTCACTGGTGATGCAGCATCTGGACAACTCCATCACCACCTACACCAAGCGCGGTGTGTTCGGCCGCAAGCTGACCTCCAAACAGGGCCACGGCGAACCGAATCCGACCTGGATCCCGGCCGGCAACGATGTGACCCGCCGCGTGGCGGAGAAGATCGGCGGCACCGCGGGCGGCACCTGGGGCGAGGTGTTCAACATCCCGCTGACCGCCCACTTCCTGGGCGGGGCGGCGATCGGCGCCGACGCCGACCACGGTGTCATCGACCCCTACCACCGCGTCTACGGCTATCCGACGCTCAGTGTGGTCGACGGTGCGGCGGTGTCGGCGAATCTCGGTGTGAACCCGTCGCTGACGATCACAGCGCAGGCCGAACGGGCGGCCGCACTGTGGCCGAACAAGGGCGAACAGGACACCCGCCCGCCGCAGGACAGCCCCTACCAGCGCATTTCCCCGGTCGCGCCGCGGCAGCCGGTGGTTCCGGCCTCGGCGCCGGCGGCGCTGGTGCTGCCGATCGTCGAAATCAAGCGCGACAGCGCCTGATTCACCCGCACCGCTATCCGGCCGCCGTAGCGATCTCTCGCCGCGGCGGCCGGTTCAGTTCGCGGAGATGTGGGCGAAGCCCATCGGCGAGGTCGGCGGCGGCGCCGAGGTCAGCGGCGCCCGGAATTCCTGCAGCGCGGTGAGCACATCGACGTGCCGCCCGGCATAGCAGCGCACCTGCGGTAGCGCGTGGGCGACCTCGCTGCGTTCCATGGCCTCGGCGTCGATGTAGCCGATCGCGTCGAGTTCGATCCGCAACTGTGCCGCGATCCGCGTGATCGCCGCCGATTTGCGACCCCACCCGACCTCGACGGCGGCGAACAGCCCGTGCAGGCCGTGACGTTCCAATTTGTCGGTCGTCCAGGACCATTCGCCGCGGCTGGCCACGGCGTGCATCACGCCCCGGCCGGTCAGCGTATGCAGCGCCCGCACCGCGTCCGGGCGCAGTGCACCACTGGTCGAATCGCAGACCACACCGTCCCACATGGTGTTGTCCAGTTCCCAGACAAGACATTTCACTGCCGGTGCTGTCATCTCGCCCCTACGGTCCACTCTCCTCAACACCCACATCGGCCACACCCGCGGGCACAGCCGATGGGTACCGCCACCATCCAGGTACCGATTGTGCCGGACAAGCCCCCGCTTTCCTGGGCCGGTCCCGCGAGAGGTCATAGTAGGGATGCGGGGCCGCGCACACCAGCCCTGGCAAATCACTGGCTCGCGGCACGGCTCACAGCGTCGGTGTCACCAGCGGGACGGCCTCCACCGGATGCCCGGCCTGGATGGGGGCGCCGATCGAGGCCACCCGCCACACGCCGCCGTCGCGATACACCTTCGCCACCACCATGCCGGTGTGCGGCCCACCGCCGCGCAGATTGCCCCGCGCCAGCTCGGCGGTCGAGGAACCGTCGATCATGCGCCAGTAGCCGTTTCGGATGCGTTCGAAGGTATGTCCCGCATAGGAGGTGACCACGAAGACCACCGACGTCACCTGCGCCGGCAGCCGGGCCAGGTCCACGGTGATGACCTCGTCGTCGCCCTTACCGTCGCCGGTCAGGTTGTCCCCGGAGTGGCGCACCGCACCGTCACGGGAGGAAAGCTGCTGGTAGAACGCCACATCCACGAGTGTCTGCCCGACGAACAGCAGCGCCGAGGCGTCCAGGTCGATCTCGAGGGCGCGCAGCCCGCGTGGGCCGTGCACCTTCATCGGATCCCATCCGACACCCATCTTCACCATCGACAGCTCACCCTTGCGGATCTGGTTGAGCGCCACCTCCTGGCCGGGCGCCAGCACCGCCGGTCCGCGATAGGGCAACTCGTCGGCCCCGCCGCCCACCGCGACACCGTGCGCGGTCACCAGCGCCGCGAACCCGGCCGGGAATCCGTGCCCGAGCGGGCGCACCTGCCAGGTGCTGCCGACACGATCCAGATCGGCGACGATCACCGCCGGTTCCTCAGCCAGGCCGTCGACGGTGTACTCGTACACCGCATTTCCGCTCGGATCGGCCACGATCAGCTGCGGCGGCGCGTAATCGCCGAAGCGATCCTGCTGATCCTCGAGCGAGGCCACGATGCGCACATGCTCGATTTCCGGTGGGAGCGAACGCAATCCGATCGACAACTCCGGGCGGCCGGAGGCCAGGCGCACCCCGTGCGCTGCGGGCTGGTTGTAGAAGATCAGATCGGTTTCGTCACGGACCCTGCCGGCCGAATTCAGCAGCAGCGCCGAGACATCGACGGGTTCACTGTGCCGGACGGATACGACGACCTCGTCGTGGGTCAGACGATCCACCTGTCCCTTGGTCAACTGAGCGGCCACCCTCCCACTCTACGTCGACTCCCGGCGGTATTCGGGCAACACGGGCGGGCGGCCCCGCCGGTTCCGGTGCGCCCGGGCGTGGCGGGTAGCGTGAGCGGCGACGGTGGATCGCGACGTCGAAAGGGACGCGGATGAGGTCGGGGGCACGACGAGCACCCGGTCGCGGGCCGCGAGGGGCCACGGCGGCAGCGGTGGTGGTGTCGGCCGTGCTCGCGGTCGCCGGATGCGGTGACGACTCGGCGAGCACCGAATCCCCCGCGCCCGCAACCACGACCATTGCCGTGCCCACCTCCGAGGCACAGACCAGCACGCCGCCCGCCGAGCCCACCACCGATCCGTTCGCCGGCAGCCCGCTGATCGATCACACCGAATGGACCGACGACCCCGACGGCCGCCGCCTGCACGTCTATCCGACCGCCGCCGGTCGCGCCGACCAATTCCCCGCCGCCCTGGACCGCGCCTGGTCGGAGGTGCTCGCCGACTCCCCCGACGCCGATTCGCCGGGCATGTACGACCAGTTCCAATGCCATTGGGTGTGGGCGCGAATGGTCGCACCGAACAAGCCGAGCTGGAATCTGGAACCGTGGCGCCCGGCCGTCGGCTACCAGGCCACCGTCCAGGCGATGTGCAATCCCGGCGGCCCCGACCCGGCCGGCAACTGATCGCGAAACCGGCCTGCTCCGGCCACGATTCGCGCCTCTGGACGATCGACCGGTGAAAAGCGTTGTCCGCGACCGGCTTCGAAGGAGACCGCGACGATAGGTATCGTGGATGTGGTCGCCAGCGTACGAGCCGAAGGGAGCGTCACGTTGCGGTCGCCGATCCCTCGGCCCGCGCACGCCCACCCGGCGAGCGCCCCGGCCTCCGCATCCACTCCCGCGCACACCATCGCCCGGATCCCTTCGCCCCCTGCGGGTGCGCGTTCCCGCCCGTCCGGCGAGGCCACCGCCCCGGCAGCCGTCCGCGATCTCTTCCCCGCGCTCACCGGCGACGGACCGGTCTATCTGGACAGCGCCGCGACCACGCAGAAACCGCTGCCGGTGATCGAGGCGATCGAGGGCTATCACCGCCGCCACACCGCCAATTCCGGCCGTGGCACCTACCCGTGGGCGACGACGCTGACCCGCGCGATCGAACAGGTTCGCGCCGATACCGCTCGCTTCCTGCACGCCGAGCCGGACGAGGTGGTGTTCACCGCGGGCGCCACGGCCGGCCTCAACGCGGTCGCCCTCGCCTGGGGGCTGACCACCCTCGCCGACGGCGACGAAATCCTCTACAGCCCACGCGATCACGCCTCCAACGTGTATCCGTGGCTGCAACTGCGGGCCACACTCGCCCACTTCGGCCGCCGGGTGCGGCTGGTCCCCTATCGGACCACCGCACTGGGCGAGGCCGATATCGACGACATCGCCGCCAAACTCGGGCCGCGCACCCGGCTGCTGACCCTCAGCCATCTGCACCACGTCTACGGCGCGCGCACCACTCTCGAGGAGTTGCGCGGCCGTATCGACGCCCGGGTGGCCGTGTGTTTCGACTGCAGCCAGAGCGCCGGGCACATCCCGATCGATGTGCGTGAGCTGGGCGCGGATTTCGCGGTGCTGTCGGCGCACAAGATGTTCGCCGCGCCCGGCACGGGGGTGCTGTTCTGCCACCGCCGCATCCACGACCAGCTGAGCCCGTTCCTGCCGGGCGGCAACTCCGGCGTCAGCGTGCGCGATTCGGCGCTGCTGCCGGCTCGGATGCCGCATCGGCTCGAAGGTGGAACCCACAACATCCCGGGCATCCTGGCCCTCGGCGCCGCCCTGCGGGTGCTCGACTCGATCGGCATCGACACCGTCGAACGGCACAACCGGATGCTGACCCGCCGCCTCCTCGACGGCATGCGCGCACTACCCGGGCTGCGCCTGCTGCCCGGCCCCGGCCACGCCCCCTGCGATACCGGCTACGGCATCGTGTCGTTCACCCTCGACGGGATCACCGCCACCGACCTCGGCTTCGTGCTCGCGGAACTGGGTTTCCTGGTGCGCACCGGCGCGCACTGCGTCCCCACCGACACCGCGAGCGAGGACGCCGAAATGGTTGCGGCCGAAGACGATTCGGTGCGCGTGAGTACCCACGTCTACACCACGGCCGAGGAGATCGACCGTTTCCTCGGTTGCCTCACCACCATCGCCACGGAGGTCCGATGACCACACGCCGCGAAACCGCCGCAGCCGTCTCCACCGCCGACCCCGGACCCGAGTCCGGGTCCGCCGCCGGGAGCGCACCCGAAAGCAGCGCATCGGATTACGGCCGCCGCAGCGCGTCCCGGATTCTCGCCGAACTGGCCCGTCCCGGCCTGTTCACCGCCGCCGCACCCACCGCGGCGCGCACCATCGCGGTGACCCGCACGCCGGTGCGACCCGAACCGGGCAGCCACCTGACGCTGTCGCAGCGGATGTATCTGGAATCGTTCATGCGCCCGTGCCGTGCCGATCAGGTCACCAGCGCCACCCATCGGGTGGTGTGGACCGACAGCGACGGCATACCCAATACCGGCCACGTTCGCGCCGGTGGTCTCGGGCCGATCGTGCCGGTCGCGGTCCGCGAAACCGTGCTGGCCCTGTGGCACAGCCTCGAGGCCGATACCGCACTGGCCGAACGGATCGCGGCGCTCACCCCGCACGATCGCGCGGTGCTGGGCGCGACCACCACCGATCAGGATCCGATCGACATCTTCCGCGTCGGTATCGAAGCCACCGGCCGGGCGCTGGCACAGCACGCGCTGCTGGCCGCCGCGACTCCGTACCGGACCGCTACCGAATTCGCCTGCGGGCTGCGCGATTCCGGCATTTTCGCCGCGGTCGCCACCCGCTGGTACTGGGAGCAGCAGGCCTCCACCTATCGGCGCGGCATGATCGCGGCCGCCTTCGACACCCAGCCCGACGGCACCGTCCGCTACACCGCCGACACCATCGCCACCCTGCGCGCGATGAAGGACGCCACCATCCACGACGCGCACACCGTGATGCGGCGCGCCACGACCGAGGAGGACCTGTCGGTGGAGGCGGCCATCGGCAAGTATCACGACGAACTCGACCTCATCTCACGCCAATACGCACTGCTGCCGGCGGGCGTGCGCCCGTCGTGCCTGGCGGCGATGCCGCATCGCGTCGACGGCGAACACTACAGTTTGCTGCCCGAGGTGGTCGATCGGTTCGTGGACCTGTTCACCCACACCGTGGCCGGACTCGACATCGTCGAAACAGCCGATGCCACAGGCGATCTCGCGGGGACGGCCGACCATCTGTTCTATGTGCCGGATATGAACTGCAAACATTGTGTGCGCACCATCGGCGGCGTGCTGGAATCGATGCAGATCGCGGTGCACGAGATCGATCTGATCAGCAAGCGGGTGCGCGCCGAATTCCGCAGCGCCCGCAACCGGCACCGAGCCTTCGAAGCGTTGCGCGACAGCGGTTACAACCCGACCCTCGCGGCCCCGGACCCGGCGGGATGAGCGCACCGCCCGCGTTACCGGCGCTGCTGCATCCCCTGGTCCGCGCCTACCTCGACTGCCCGCACGCCCTCACCGCGTCCGTCGCCCGGTTCGGCACACCCGCGCATCTGCTCTTCCCGCAGGTCTATCTCGACAATCTGCGACGACTGCGGGCCGTACCGGTGCGCCATCGGCTGCGGCATCGGATCTGCTACGCGCACAAGGTGAATCATTCGAGAGCGTTACTGGCGACCGCGCACCGGGCCGGTATCGGCGTCGACGTCGCCTCGGCGCAGGAACTCGCCGCGGCCCGCGAGGTGGGCTTCGCGCCCGGTGATATCGAGGTGACCGGACCGAAGGGCAGGCGATTGCTGACCGCACTCGCCGGTTCCGGTGTGACGGTGAACGTGGACAATCCGTGGGAATTGCGCGAGCTGGCCGGCCTGGCCACCACGTCCGCGCCGATCCCGGTGCTGTTGCGGCTGAGCGGCTTCCCAAGCCCCGGCGGGCAGCCGGCGGTGAGCCGATTCGGCATCGGCCCCGACGAGGTGGCCGAACAACTGGTGTTACTGGCCGCGAGCCGAGACCGGGTCATATTGCGCGGCTTCGCCTTTCACCTCGATTCCGGAGACATCGGTGAACGGGTGCGGGCGGTGGAAGCGTGCCTGGACTGGATCGAACGCGCCTACGCCCACGGCCTGGCCCCCACGGTGCTCGATATCGGCGGCGGGTTCCGGCAGGTGTTCACCGCCGACGCCGACCGGTTCGACCGCTACGCGCTGGCGCTGCGGGAATCGCTCGTCGGGCGCGGGGAGCCGATGAGCTGGGCCGGCAACACCTTCGGATACACGATCGACGACACCGGCGCGCACGGCATCCCGATCTTCCACAAATACGCCAACACGATGCCGGGGCCGCGGATGCTCGACGACCTGCTCGGCGCGCCACTGGCCGCCCACGGCGGGCAACCGCTGGCCCGGGTACTCGCCGACAACCTGCTGGAACTGTGGTGCGAACCGGGAAAGGCGCTGGCCGATCATGCCGGGATCACGGTGGCGGGAGTCGAATTCGTCAAGCGCACGGCCGACGGCAGCACGGTGGTGACCGTCGATATCGGGCGTGACACGATCACGCCCGCCGACCAGGAGGTGATGGTGGATCCGCTGCTGCTGCCCGGACCCGAATCCGGCGACCGCCCCGCCGAGGACCCCGGCAGGCCGGTCGGGGTGTACATCGGCGGGCATCTGTGCCTGGAACGCGATCTGATCAGCAATCACAAGGTGTGGTTGCCGCGGCTGCCGCAGCCCGGTGATCTGCTGGTCTTCCCGAATACCGGCGCCTATCACATGGATTTGTCGGCAGCGCGCGCATCGATGCATCCCCTGCCGCCTAAATTGGCCGTCGACTACCGCGACGACGGCTTCCACGTGGTGCCCGACGCCGAATACCGCCCCGGGAGGCCGTGATGCGCTACGACGACATCACCGATCTGATCGGTGACACGCCCCTGCTGCGCCTGGACCCGGCCGTGCACCGGCTGCCCGGGGTGCAACTGTATGCCAAACTCGAGTTCTGCAACCCGTTCGGTTCGGTGAAGGACCGCGTCGCCTGGGGCATGATCCGCGACGAGCTCGACGAGATCACCGCGCGCGGGCAGACACTCATCGAGGCCTCCAGCGGCAACACCGCCAAGGCGTTGCGGCTGCTGGGTGCCCGCCACGGTGTGGGCCTGCACGCGGTGACCAACCGGATCAAGGTCGACGAGGTGCGCGATCTGCTGCAGCTGTTCGGCACGCGGATCGAGGAGCTGCCTGGACTGTCGGAATGCCCGGATCCGACCACACCCAACGACGTGTACTCGGTGATCGAGACGACGATGGCGAAAAATCCCGGCGCCTACCATCATCCGTCGCAGTACACCAACGAGAAGAACATCGACGCCCACTATCACGGCACCGGCCGCGAGATCCACGAGGACCTGGCCGCCGCAGGACTGGGCGCCGACTATCTCATCGGCGGACTCGGCACCACCGGTTCCACCCGCGGCACCGCCACCTATCTGCGCAAACACCATCCGGACCTGCGCACGATCGCGGTGGTGTCGCAGCGCGGTGACTTCATTCCCGGCATCCGGTCGGAAACCGAGATGTGGGATGTGGGGCTGTTCCAGCCCGAGTTCTACGACCGGATCGTGACCATCGATGCGGCCCGGGCGATCGAGGCCACCCTCGAATTGGCCACCGGCTACGGAATTCTCGCCGGCCCCACCAGCGGCGCCGGATACGCCGCCGCGCTGGAGGTGTTACGCGAGCTGCCGCCGCGCCCGACGCCGATCGTGGCGGTGCTGATCGTGTGCGACCGCATCGAACCGTATCTGTCCTACATCAAGAAACGCCGCCCGGACCTGTTCGGCCGCACGGGTTCCGCTGTGGCGGCACCCACCGACGCGGAACTGCACACCGTCCGCGAACTGTCGGCGGACCAGTTGCGGGAACTCGACGCCACCAGCCGCCCGACGATCGTCGACACCCGCGGCGCGATGGCCTACCGGATCGGGCACATCCCGGGCGCGATCAATATTCGCGACGACCAGCTCGACGACATGTTCGCCCACGGGGTGCCGTTCTCCCGTTCGCGCCCGGTGGTTTTCGTCTGCCCGGTGGGTGATCTGTCGCGCCGCTTCGCCGCCACGGCCGCCCGCGCGGGCTACGATGCGGCAAGCCTCGCGGGCGGCATCGTCGCCTGGCGCGATGCCGGGTTCGAGGTGGAAAGGGCAGCGCCACCGGCGATCTGAGCGCCGCGGTCCGGGCACTGCCCACCTGCCGCCATCCCACCGCCACCGTTTCCGCACGCGCGTGAAGGCGGCGGTGGGCGCGGCTACCGTGATTCGGTATGGCGGTGACGGTGCTGGTGCCACACGAGATCGGGGTGTCGGCCCTGGCGCATCTCGACGGTGTGACCGCCCTGCACTATCGCCACGATGTGTTGCCGCCCGGCGCCGAGGCGGCGCGGGTGCTGATTCCCGATTTCCCGGCCGGCGCCGACACCGTCGCGCTGGCTCACCGGCTTCCGGAACTGGGTCTGGTGCAACTGCTCACCGCGGGCGCCGACGGCTGGGCGGGCGCATTGCCCGAAGGGGTTTTGCTGTCGCATGCGCGCGGCGCGCACGACGCCGGGGTGGCCGAATGGGTTCTGGGAGCATTGATCACGCTGTGCCGCGACTTCCCGGTCTTCGCCCGTGCCCGGCAGGAACGCCGGTGGGCCACCCGCCCCACCGACACCCTGTACGGGAAGAAGGTGCTCATCGTCGGCGCCGGCGACCTCGCCGATGCCCTGGCCCGCGCGCTGGCGCCCTTCCGGACTCCGGTGACGGTGGTGGCGAGTACCGCGCGGGCGGGCGGGTATCCGGTCGACGAGCTACCCGCACTGCTGCCTCGCCACGACATCGTGGTACTCGCGGTGGATTCCGCCCGCACCCGCAGACTCGCCGACGCCTCGATGCTGGCCCGCATGCCCGACGGCGCGATTCTGGTGAACGTCTCGCACGGGCCGGTGGTCGACACCGAAGCCCTTTTCGCCGAACTGTATTCGCATCGGTTGCGCGCCGCGCTCGATGTTACCGATCCCGAACCGCTGCCGCCGGATCATCCGCTGTGGGGTGCGCCGGGGCTGTTTCTCACCCCGCATGTCGCCGGCACCGGCAGCCACAGCACGATCCGCGCCTACGCGGTGGCCGCCGCCCAGATCGAGCGGTTCCTCACCGGCCGGCTTCCGGACAACCTCGTCCGCCGAGCACGGTGAGCGTGCGCCGCGAGTCGTTGCCGCGCAACGGTTGTCAGCGTGAGCGCGGCCGGCGGATGTGTTCGGTCATGGCCTCGGCGATCGGCGCCGGTGGGGGCGCGGCCGGTGCGGCCTGGGTGCGCCCGTCGTGGGAGATGCGGATCAGCAGTGCCACGATCACGTAATTGGCCAGCAGCGACGATCCGCCGTAGGACATGAACGGCGTGGTCAGTCCGGTCAGCGGAATCAGCTTCGTCACACCGCCCACGACGACGAACAACTGCCAGCCCACCGAAAACGCGAGCCCGCCGCCGAGCAGTTTCCCGAACGCGTCCCGCGTGGCCAGAGCCGCCGCGAAGCCGCGCACGGTGATCACCCCGAACAGCAGAATCACCGCCGTCAGCCCGAACAACCCCAACTCCTCGCCGATGGTGGAGATGATGAAGTCGGTTTTGGCGAACGGCACCTCCTGCGGCCGGCCCGCCCCGAGCCCGGTCCCCCACAGCCCGCCGGTTCCCAGCCCGAACAACCCCTGCGCGATCTGATAGCCGTTGGTGTAATAGGTGGCCATCGGATCCTCCCAGACCCGCACCCGCACCCGCACGTGCGCGAACAGCTGATAGGCGACCACCGCGCCGACCGCGAACATCGCCACTCCGATCAGCAGCCACGACGCCCGCCCGGTCGCGATATACACCATCGCCAGCACCGTGCCGAACACCAGCAGCGAGAACCCCAGATTCTTCTCGTACACCAGCACCAGCACCGACACGAACGTCACCACCAGCAGCGGCCCCAGATCACGCAGCCGCGGCACCGTGAAACCCAGCACCCGCCGCCCGGCCGCACCGAACAGATCGCGGTTGGCCACCAGGAACGCCGCCACGAAGATCAGCAGCAGCACCTTGGCGAATTCGCCGGGCTGAATCGAGAACCCGGAGAACAGGATCCAGCTCTTACCGCCGTTGACCTCGCTGAAGCGAGCGGGCAGCACCGCCGGGATCAGCAATGCCACCACACCCGCCAGCCCGCACGTGTAGGCGTAGCGCGCCGGCTGCGTGTGATTGCGCACCACCACCAGCACGAGCGCGAACAACGCGATACCGGCTGCGGTCCAGATCAATTGGTGCGCGGCGTCCGAAGAGGGCGCGGCCGTCCCCTTGGCGGCGGCGCTCGCGGCCTCGGCCCGGTCGAGCCGGTCGATCAACACCAGCCCGAGCCCGTTGAGCAACACCACGCACGGCAGGATCACCGGGTCGGCATTCACGGCGAACTGCCGCACCGCCAGGTGCGCCAGCAGCGTCAACGCGGCGAACACCAGCAACGACCACTGCAGCGATCGGCCGTCGTCACCACCCGCGGCCGCGGACATGATCCACGCCGCGATCCCCACCACGACCACCGCCGCGGCACACAACGTCAATTCCGTACGCCGCGGCCGACCGCGCACGATCGGTCCCGACGACATCCCGGTCCGCAGCGCATTCATCGTGTCCAGTATGCGGATCCCCGCCGCCGCGCGCCGACCGGCCGCACCCGCCCGGATCGTCCCCGGTGCCCGGATGCGCGTACGACCAGGCGTAACTGGCACGATGGGCGGGTGCATATCGCGTTCGGGGTTGTGGCCGTGCTCGCCGTGGCGGTCGCGCTGGCGGCGCTGGCCCGCCGGATCGGCATGGCCGAACCGCTGCTGCTCACCGTCGCCGGGGTCGTCGCCTCCTACCTGCCGTTCGTCCCGCAGATCGATATCGATCCGGAGTGGGTGCTGCTGGGTCTGCTGCCACCGCTGCTGTACACGGCCTCGATCAGCACCTCGCTACTGGAATTCAAACCGAAGAAGGTCTCGATCACCCTGCTCTCGGTCGGGCTGGTGGTGGCCACCACCTTCGCGGTCGCGGCGGTGGTGTGGCGGCTGCTGCCGGTGCCGTTCGCGGCCGCGGTCGCCCTCGGCGCGATCGTCGCGCCGCCGGACGCGGTGGCCGCCATCGCGGTGGCCCGCCGGGTCGGGATGCCGCGGCGCATCGTCACCCTGCTCGAGGGCGAATCCCTGTTCAACGACGCCACCGCGCTGGTGGCGTTGCGCACCGCGATCGCGGCGATGGCGGGCAGTTTCAGTGTGTGGCAGGCCGGCGGCGACTTCGTCTACGCGGCCGCCGGCGGCGCGGTGATCGGCATCGCCGCGGCCGCGGTGCTGGTGCTGGTGCGACGCCGCATCACCGATCCGGTGCTGGACACGGGTGTGTCGCTGCTGGCGCCGTTCGCGGCGTATCTGCCCGCCGAGGCCGCGCACGCCTCCGGAGTGATCGCGGTGGTGGTGTGCGGTCTGATCCTGGGCCAGGGTGCCCCGGTGTGGCAGTCGGCGGCCTCGCGCGTCGCCGAGCGCACCAACTGGCGCACCATCCAATTCCTGTTGGAGAGCGCGGTATTCCTGCTGATCGGCCTGCAGGTGCGCCATATCGTCGACGACGCCTGGAACAGCGGACTCGACCACGCCACCATCGTGTTCACCGCTCTCGCGGTGCTGGTCACCGTCATCGTGGTGCGCCCGATCTGGGTTTTCCCCGCCACCTACTTCTCGTGGTTCGTCGAAAGCCGCCCCCGCGGCAAACCCAAACCCACGTGGACCGGTCCCGCGGTGGTGGCGTGGGCCGGGATGCGCGGCGTGGTCACCCTCGCCGCGGCCACCCTGCTGCCCGACGACACCCCGCAGCTGGCGACACTGAAACTGCTCGCCCTCGTCGTGGTCGGCGGAACGCTACTGCTGCAAGGTATTTCGCTGCCCGCGCTGGTGCGGCTGCTGCAACTGCGCGGTCCCAGCCGCGCCGAGGACGCCCTGCAGGAGGCCGCGCTGCTGCAGCAGGCCACCGCCGCCGGACTCGAGGCCCTCGACGAGGCGGTCGCCCCCGAAACCCCACCCGAAGTGGTGGCGAGCCTGCGCGACCGGGTCGCGCGGCGCACCCACGCGGCGTGGGAACAGCTCGGGCGCGCGGAATCGGTGCGCGTCACTCCCAGCGGCGAATACCGGCGGCTGCGCCTGGTGATGCTGCACGCCGAACGCGAGGCGGTGCTGCGCGCCCGCGACGGCGGCGGTATCGACCACGAAGTCCTCGAACAGGTGATGACCGCGATCGATCTGGAAGAGTCCACGATCGACCGGATCAGCGAGGCCGACGACGACGAGGCCGCCGGTCCGCTCGCGGCCCCGGTCTCCGGCGGCTGCGAACACCTCGTCGCCGCCCCGCACACCCACACCCCCGACCACCCGGACTACTGTTCCGAATGCGTCGCCGAGGGGTTGACGTGGGTGCATCTGCGCATGTGCCTGACCTGCGGGCATATCGCCTGCTGCGATTCCTCGGTCGGCAATCACGCCACCAGGCACTTCCACGCCACGACGCATCCGGTGATGCGCAGCGTGGAGCCCGGCGAGAAATGGCGCTGGTGTTATGTCGACGAAATCCTGGGCTGAACCCACCCGTTAGGCTCGGGAACGTGCGAACAGGTCAGGACTCCGCCGACAACGACACCCGCATCTGGGGTGGTACCACGCTCACCGAACGCCGCGAGGCGCGCCGGACCGCGTTGCTGGAGGCCGCGTTGGACCTGATCGGTGAGGCCGGCGCGGGCGCGGTCACCATGCGCGCGGTGTGCCGGCGCGCGGGCCTCACCGACCGCTACTTCTACGAAAGCTTCACCGGCCGCGACGATCTGCTCGACGTGCTCTACCGGCAGGTCGCCGACGACTTCCGCGAACCGATGACCTCCTTCGCCGCGGCCGCCGACCCCGACCGCGACCGCGAACTGGCGACGGTGCTGGTCGACAAGGTGCTGGCCGATCCCCGCAAATCGCGGCTGTTTCTGGTCGAACCGTATTCGAGCACCGGATTGGGCCAGACCACCATCGCGGTGATGCCGACGTTCACCCGGCTCATCCAGGATCATCTGTTCACCGATATCGGCGATCCGATGCGGCGGCGGATGGCGGCGGTCACCATGGCCTCGGGCAATGCCGGACTGTTCGCGGCCTGGCTCAACGGCTCCCTGCGCGCCGACCGCGAGCAGGTGGTGAACCATCTCGTCGCGGTGATCGGGGCCTACCGGTCGATGTATCGCGACTGACTCCCGCCCCGGCGCCGATGATTTCCGGGCGCGGCTGCCGTCTGTCTCGGTGAGAGCCGAGTGCGGCGCGAGAGCCGAAGGAGCGAACAGATGGCGACAGTGGTGTGCGGGGCGAGCATGTCCCTCGACGGATATATCGCCGGGCCGGAGGAGTCCGGATTCGAGCATCTGTTCGCGTGGTACGAGGCCGGTGACCAGACCTACCCCAGTACCCATCCGGAGGTGCGGTTCTCGCTGACCGACGTCGACTACGACCATGTCAGCGCCTATCTCGACGCGGTCGGTGTGTTCGTGGTCGGGCGCCGGCTGTTCGATCTCACCGACGGCTGGGGCGGCGTGCATCCGTTCGACCGGCCGATAGTCGTTGTCACCCACCACATTCCGCAGGAGTGGATCGACTCCCATCCCGGGGCGCCGTTCACCTTCGTCACCGACGGTATCGCGGCCGCCGTCGAGCGCGCCGCCGCCCTCGCCGGCGGCCGGGCGGTGGGCGTCAACGGCGGCACGATGGCGCGCCAGGCGCTCGAGGCCGGACTGCTCGACGAGCTCTGGATCGATCTGGTGCCGGTGCTGCTCGGCGGCGGCACACCGATGTTCGATCATCTCGGCGCCGCACCGCAGCTGCTGGAGGATCCGGTCGTGGTGGCGGGCAGCCGAGTCACCCACCTGCGTTATCGGGTGCGCCGCTGAGTTCCGGGGTGCGGCTGCTCGGTATCCGGCGCCGGGCCGGGGCGGCCCAGATCGGCCGTGGGCGCTTCACCCAGGCGCGCGGCCATCCCGTCCAAGACACAGACCAGCCCGAAGTCGAATGCGAGCGCTCGCGCCACTTCCGGATCCTGCGGTAGCGCGTCGCGGTAGTCGGCGCGCAGCTGCGGGTAGTCCGCGGCCAGCTGGTCCATCGAGGCGAGCACCGATTGGTGGTCGACCTCACCGCCGACGGCCTTGCGGTATGTCAGCTCCGGAATCACCTGTCCCAGAATGAAACTCATCACCAGGGCGCTGGCCAGATAGACGTCGGTGCCGTCGAATCCGGCCCGCAGGCAGGTGCGGCGCAGCCGGTCGGTGAGCGCGAAGGCGTTGGGGCCGACGCTGGGCAGCTGCCCCAGCAGACTCGCCGCCCACGGATGGGAGCGGATCGTGGCGCGCAGGCTGTAGGCGAAGGTGGTGAACACCTCCCGCCAGCTCGTGCGGTCGGGATCGGGGATCTTGACCAGGCCCCAAACCTCGTCGAGCGCCAATTCCAGCAGTTCGTCCTTGTTGGCCACATACCAGTAGAGACTGGTCGCGCCGGCATTGAGGCGGGCGCCGAGTTTGCGCATGCTCAGCGCCTCGAGGCCGTCGGCGTCGAGCAGTTCCACAGTGGCCGCGACGATCTGTTCGCGGGTCAGCCCCGACCTCCTGGGCGGGCGGGCCTGCCGCGTCCACACCGAGCTGAACGGTTTGGTCACGGCACCACTGTAATTGCCTCGCACACTGTTCGAGTTTATCGTACGCTGCTCGAGTGGAATCGAACACTGTACGAGAACCCGCGGAGACCTCCCCGCGCGATCCCCGCCGCTGGTGGATCCTGGGTGTGCTCTGCCTGTCCCTGCTGGTGCTGATGATCGACGGCACCGTCCTCAACCTGGCCATTCCGTCACTGATCCGGGAACTGGGCGCGAGCCCCTCCGACATCCAGTGGATCCTCGACGCCTACGTCCTCGTCTTCGCCGGACTCCTGCTCACCGCCGGCAGCCTGTCCGACCGGTTCGGCCGCCGCCGCATGCTCATCACCGGACTCGCGGTATTCGGCGCGGCGTCACTGCTGGCGGTCCTGGCCGGCGAACCGTGGCAGGTGATCGCCGCCCGCGCCGCCATGGGCGTCGGCGGATCGCTGCTCATGCCCTCGACACTGTCGATCCTGATGACGACCTTCGAGGAGGACGAACGCCGCAAGGCGATGGCCGGCTGGTCCACGGTGTCCATGGTCGGCATCGTGCTCGGCCCCACCCTGGGCGGCTTTCTGCTGCAGCACTTCTGGTGGGGGTCGGTCTTCCTGCTCAACATCCCCGTCGCGATCGTCGCGATCATCGCCGCGGTGATACTGATGCCCGAAACCTACGGGCAGCAGCGTCCCGTCGACCTGGTCGGGGTGCTGCTGTCGATCGCGGCGCTCACCGCGACCGTCTACGTGATCATCGAACGCGAATGGAACATCCCCGTCATCGCATTCGCGGTGGTGGCCGCGGCCGGATTCACCTACTGGGAATACCGCTCCCCGCATCCGATGCTGCCGCTGGCGGTATTCCGCAATCGCGACTTCACCGGCACCTGCCTGACGCTGCTGCTGATGGTGTTCGGCATGGGCGCGGTCATGCTGATGCTCACCCAGTACCTGCAGTTCGTCCTCGGATACGGCCCGATGAAAGCCGGGCTGGCACTGCTGCCGTACGCGGTGGCCGCGACGGTGTGCAACGGGCTGGGCGCCACGCTCGGCAAGACGCTGAGCAACAAGACCCTGATCGTCGCGGGCTTGGCAGTGATGGCCGGCGCGTTCGTCATCCTCGCCAACGCCGACAGCTACGCGTGGGTGCTGGCCTCCATGCTGGTGATGGGTATCGGCGGCGGCCTGGCCGGTCCCGCGGCCTATGCCGCGATCATGAGCGCGATCCCGCTCGAACACGCCGGTGTCGGCTCGGCGATGAACGACACCATCCAGCAGGTCGGAATGGCGGTCAGCATCGCGGTGCTCGGCAGTGTGCTGGCGGGCGTGTTCACCTCGCACATGCCCGCCGATGCTCCCGACGCGGCGCGCGAGAACATCGGCAACGCCTTCGCCCTCGGCTTCGGCGAACCGGCCAAGTCGGCGTTCACCACCGCCATGTCCTACGGGGCATGGATCAGCGCCGGTTTCAGTCTCGCGGCCGCCCTGCTGGGCCTGATCCTGCTGCGCCACCGCGCGGCGCAACCGGCTGCGCAACCCGAACCGGCGCAGGCGAGCTGAGCGCGGTCACGCCACGGCACGCGGATCGGTCCCCGCAGCACGCGCGGGGACCGATACCGTTGGGCGCAAGGCATTGTCGGGCAGCCACCGGGAGAACCGTTCCACCACTTCCAGCGCACCCAGCCCCACGTATCCGGCCAGCACGCTTTCGGCCAGCGTCATATCGTCCTCGGGCAGACCGTAGACCGAGACGAGCAGACCACGCCGCGGTCCCGGCGCGAGCACCGCGCGGCCCGAACCCGGCAGCGCCGTCTCCTCGACCAGCGCCGGACATCCCGAATACAGTACGAGCGCGGCCTGCACTCCCAGCGACAAATCACGAATACGCGGACGATGCCCCGCCGCCGCGGCGCCGATCAGCGAGCCCGGCAGCAACTCGGCGCCGTCCAGATACCCCGGCTCGACGGCGCGCCAGCGCTGCACAGGCGGGAAATGATCGCAGTCCGAGCGACCCGACCAGCGGCGATACGCCCGTTCCAGCAGCACCTCGGTCGCATCCCGGCAACCGGACTCGTTCACGACCACGGCCCGCATCCGCAGTTGCCGGCACCGCAGCCGATCGGGCCGCGCCCGTTCGATATCGGCGATACTCATAGCCCACCGCCACTGTCGAATTCGGAACGCAGGGATTTCGCCCGCACCGCGGCGACGCTGCGCACCCGCCCCGGCGCCGGAGTGTGGGCCCGCCGCCACGCCGAGACGAACAGGGCGAAACCGCCCGCCACAGCGATGATCACGGCGAGCATCGCCAGGACCAACGGTGTCGTCGCCGCCGCGTCGGTGCGGCCCGCCCCGCTCGTGCGGATCAGCATCGCCGCGAGCAACGGACCGAGCAGGGCGAGTCCGGCGCCGGTGAGCAGCAGGCCGCCCGTGGTCAACGCTTCCGGGGTCAGTGAGGCGCGAACGGGCGTGGCGGTTTTCGTACTCACCGATTCGGTTCGCGATCCCAGCAAACTCTTGCGCAACGGCATGACCGCCCCTTTCGTTCACCCGCTCGTCAGTGCATTTGAACTGGGAATTCAAACGTACAACTCGAAACGCCACGGGTTCATCCAAAGTGATCCAACTGTCACCGGAACGTTGGCAGCAATTCAGCAGCGACCAGTGTCGAGGCGTCTCGGGCTACAGCGCGGAAACGACGCATGCCGCCGGGGCGGACCCGAAGGTCACGCCCGGACGGCATGCGGTGCGTTCGTGCATCCGGTGCACGAACGCGGTGGGCGAACGAGGGCTCGGCGGCCCTCGCCGGTCAGTGCCCCATCAGCACCGGTGCGTCGGCATCTTCCTGGGGCAGTTTCGGTTTGGAGCGCGGCAGGAACGCCGCCGGGATCAACGTCACCAGAACCAGCACCAGGGCGACGATGTAGGTGTGCGCGTAGGCGGTCGCCGCCTGGTCGAAGCCGGTGTCGAGCTGCTCGGGCGGCACCTTCTGCGCGATGGTCGGATCGAACTGCGATCCGATCGCCGCCTGCGCCAGCGGTTTGTTCTCCAGCATATTGGTCAGCAGCACCGACATGGTCGCCGTGCCGATCGAACCGGCCGCCTGGTTGACGATGTTCATCAGCGTCGAACCCCGGGCCACCTGCGCGTGGGTCAGCGTCTGGATCGCGGCGGTCATGGTCGGCATCATCGTGCAGCCCATGCCCAGCCCCATCACGAACAACGCCACACACATCAGCGGCAGCGAGGTGTCGGCCGAGAGCTGGGTGAAGAACAGCATGCTCACCGCGATGACGGTCAGACCGCTCATCACCACCTTGCCGGGACCGATCTTGTCGACCAGCTTGCCGCCGATAGGCATCGTCACCATCGCGCCCAGACCCTGTGGTGCGATGAGCAATCCGGTCACCAGTGTCGACTTACCCTGCACCTGCTGCAGATAGCTGGGCAGCAGCAGGGCGGAGCCGAAGAACGCCACCGCGAAGAACACCGCGGTCAGTACGGCGAAGGTCAGCTGGCGATTGCGGAACAGATGCAGATCGATCAGCGGATGTTCGGTGCGCAGCGCGTGGAAGACGAAACCGACCATCAGCACCAGGCCGATCGCGGCCGGTACCAGCACCCGCGCCGAGGCGACCGTGTGCTGTTCGGGAATCGAGGACACACCGAACAGGAACAGCGCCAACCCCGGTGACGCGAGCAGCATCCCGAGGAAGTCGAACGATTCCGAGGGTTCGGGCCGGTCCGACGGCAGCACCACGACCGCCAGGATCACCGCCACCACACCGACGGGCAGGTTGATCAGGAAGATCCAGTGCCAGCTGAAACTGCCGATCAGCCAGCCACCGAGAATGGGCCCGAGAATCGGCCCCAGCAGCATCGGCACACCGAGGACCGCCATCACGCGGCCGATCCGCTGCGGTCCGGCCGCGTGGGTCATGATCGTCATACCCAGTGGCATCAGCATGCCGCCGCCGAGGCCCTGCACCACGCGGAAGGCGATGAGCGACTCGATGTTCCAGGCCGTGGAACACAGCACCGAGCCGAGAATGAAGAACGTCAGCGCCAGGATGTAGAGACGTTTGGTGCCGAATCGGTCGGCAGCCCAGCCCGTCAGCGGGATCACGCTGGCGAGGGCCAGGGTGTAGCCGGTCATCGTCCAGGCCGCGATGGCGTAGCTGGTGTCGAATTCGTGCTGGAACGTCGGCAGTGCGACGGTTACGACGGTCACGTCCAGGATCGACATGATCGCGCCGAGCACGACCACACCGGCTACCTTGAACACCGCGGCATCGAGTGTGTCGGAAGCGGGATCCGACGTCGCCGCAGGAATATCCGGAGGAGAGGTCACCGCTTCAGCCTGCCAGGTGACCGATCGCTTGACCAGCCCCCGTTCCCAGGGGAGGCCATATCGAAACCTCCAACTTTTCGCGCCCGATTCGTCCGTTCCCACCGTTATCTTTCCGCCCGCGGGCGCGCTCCCGGCGCGCGCACTACATTGGTCTCCAACCGTTCATTCGTTGTCCGGCAAGGAGTTCCCCGCGATAGAAGACCCGGTACTCGGTTCGACCGGTAGGCTCACATCGCCGATCCGGGGCGCAGGCATGCTCGGGGAGGTCCTGGTCGCGATCAGAGGGGGCACCGAGCTGTACATCGCGCGATCCACCGAACCCTTGGATGCCGGCACCACCGTACTCGTGGTCGAGGTGCATCCCGGCCGGATCGTCGATGTCGTCGAGTGGATCCCGCTGGATGTCGGACCGGGTGGGGATACAACGAAATAACAAGGGAGACACCAGTGCTGGGCTATCACGTGCCCGATCCCGACGAGGCCATGCTGATCAGCGGCGGCCGCGCCAAGGACAACGCCCCCTTCCGCGTCATCACCGGCCACGGCGCCTGGGTGATGCCGTTCTTCCGCAAGGTCAGCTACCTATCGCTGGCGATGTTCGAATCCGAGATCCAGGAACGCTGCGTCACCCGTCAGGCCATCCAGCTCGACGTGCGCGCGGTCATCGCCTTCAAGGTCGCCAACGACACCCAGTCCGTGGTCAACGCCGCACAACGATTCCTGTCCGAACAGGAACGCGAGATGTCGGTGCTGACCGGGCGCATCTTCTCCGGCCATCTGCGCTCCATCGTCGGTTCCATGACCGTCGAGGAGATCATCCGCGAACGCCAGAAACTCGCCGACGAGGTCCTGGTCGCCTCCAAGGTGGAGATGAGCAATATCGGACTGTGGGTCGACTCGTTCCAGATCCAGTCCATCGACGACGGCGGCCTCGGCTACATCGCCGCCCTCGCCGCACCGCACAACGCCGCCGTCCAGCGCGACGCCCAGATCGCTCAGGCCGCCGCCGCCCAGCTCGCCGCCCAAGCCGAACAGGAATCGCTGCGCAAACAGGCGGAATATCAACGCCAGACCGCGATTCTGCAGGCCGAATACCAGCGCGATATCGACAAGGCCAAAGCCGAGGCCGGTCAGGCCGGCCCCCTCGCCGAAGCCATCGCCCTGCAGGAAGTGCTCACCGCCCAGGCCGAACGCGCCCGCAAGGAAGCGCAGCTGCGCGAACAGCAACTGCAGGCCGAGGTCGTCAAACCCGCCCAAGCCGAAGCCGAACGCGTGCGCGTACTCGCCCAGGCCGAGGCCGACCGCACCCGCATCCAGGCCGAGGCCGCGGCCTCCAACAACCGGATCGCGTTGGACCAGTTGCTGATCGAGCAGCTGCCCGAAATCGTCAAACAGGCAGCGCTCGGCCTGTCCAACGCCAATCTGACCGTCCTCAACGGCCCCGACGGCGTCGGCGAATTGGTCAACGGAATGGTCGGGCAGGGACTGACGGTATTCAACTCACTGCAAAAGGCTCTTTCCACCGACAACCACTCCGGGGCACCGATAGAGTGACCGCACACGGACGGCAATGAGGAGCAGGTGTAGGTGTCGATCGGGAAATTGGTGTCCTTCGACAGTTCTCGGGGGTTCGGATTCATCCGTCCCGAAGACGGCGGGCCGGACGTATTCGTTCACGTGAACGACATCGGATTGGACGAGGACGAACTGCGGCAGGGGCGAGTATTCGAATTCGAGGTCACCGAGGGTGATCGAGGACCCAAGGCGGTCAACCTGACCGCGGTCGGCGGCGCACCGGCGCCACCGCGGCATCGCGGCCGCGGCGCCGGCCAGCTCACCGCCGCCGAACACAAACGGCTGATCACCGAATTGCTGCTCGACGCCAGTCCCGCCCTCACCGCCGGCGAGATCATCACCATCCGCGACCGGCTCGCCGAATTCGCCGACCAGCACGGCTGGCTGGAGAACTGACCGGACCGGGCGAATGTCCCGCGACCGCGGATGCGGCTCTCGGCCTACGATCATGACGACGGTGCCGGGCGATGAATTTCTCCCGCCCGCACCGTCGGCATGGGTGAGACCGACCCGAGGAGGATCGCGTGGACCTGCCCGTCATGCCGCCGGTGAAACCGATGCTGGCCAAATCCGCCGGCGCCCTGCCCCGCGAGGACACCCTCCTCTACGAGCCCAAATGGGACGGCTTCCGGTGCATCGTCTTTCGTGACGGCACCGATATCGAACTCGGTTCCCGCAACGACCGGCCACTCACCCGCTATTTCCCGGAAGTGGTGCGGCTGCTGGACGCGGCGCTACCACCGCGATGCGTCCTCGACGGCGAAATCGTCGTCGTCACCGAACACGGCCTCGATTTCGATGTCCTGCAGAACCGCCTGCACCCCGCGGCCTCACGAGTGAACAAACTCAGCGTCGAAACACCCGCGAGCTTCGTCGCCTTCGACCTGCTCGCCCTCGGCGACGAGGACCTGACCACCAGGCCCTTCCACGAACGCCGGCAGCTGCTGGAATCCATCCTCGACACCCCGCACGAGGGCATCCACCTCACACCCGTCACCTCCGACCCCGACACCGCCCAGGACTGGTTCACCCGATTCGAAGGCGCCGGCTTCGACGGCGTGATGGTCAAATCCCGCGACCTGCCCTATATGCAGGACAAACGCGTCATGGTCAAGGTCAAACACGAACGCACCGCCGACTGCGTCGTCGCCGGATTCCGCTGGCACAAGGACGGCCAGGGCGTCGGCTCACTGCTGCTGGGCCTCTACGACGAGGACGGCCATCTGCACCACGTCGGCGTCGCCAGCAGCTTCACCGCCGCACGCCGCAAACAACTCGTCGACGAACTCGCACCGCTGCGCGAAGGCGCACTCGACAACCATCCCTGGCGCAACTGGGCCGACGCCGCCGCACAAGCCAAGGCCGAAGGCAAAATGCCCGGCGGCATCAGCCGCTGGACCGGCGGCAAGGACCTGTCCTGGGAACCACTGCGACCCGAACTGGTCGCCGAGGTCCGCTACGAACACCTCATGGCCGGGCGATTACGCCACGGCGGGCGCCTGGTCCGCTTCCGCGACGACCGCACCCCGCAATCGTGCACCTACGCCCAACTCGAAGAGGTCGCGCCCGCCGAACTCGCCGACGTCTTCACCGCCGCGAAAGCGCAGGCCCAGCCGTGAGCGAAGCCATCGACATCGACACCGACGGCGTGACCGTCCGCATCAGCAACCCGGACAAGATCTATTTCAGCAAACGCGGCGAAACAAAATTCGACCTCGTGCGCTACTACCAGGCCGTCGCCGAACCACTGCTGCGGACCATCGGCAACCGGCCCGTGCTGCTCGAACGCTATCCCGACGGCGCCGGCGGCAAATCCTGGTTCCAGAAACGCGTCCCGAAATCGGTCCCCGACTGGTTGCAGACCGTGCAGGTCTCCACACCCAACGGCACCGCCAGCGACGCCCTGGTCGCCGCCGACCTCGCCCACATCCTCTGGGCGGTCAACCTCGGCTGCCTCGGCTTCCACGTCTGGCCCAATCACGTTCCCGCAGGCGGCGTTCCGGCCCGCACCGAAGGCGAGATCGGCGACCTCGACATCAGCGACGAACTGCGCATCGACCTCGATCCCTCCCCCGGCATCGGCTTCGACGAGTTGCGCCACGTCGCCGTGCTCACCCGCGAACTGCTCGCCGAACTCGGCATCGACGCCCGCGTCAAAACCTCCGGATCCCGCGGCCTGCACATCTACGCCGTCCTCGAACCCGTCTGGGACGGCTACCAGGTCCGCGCCGCCGCGGTCGCCATGGCCCGCGAACTCGAACGCCGCCACCCCGACCTGATCACCGCCAACTGGTGGAAAGAGGAACGCGGACAACGCGTCTTCATCGACTACAACCAGAACGCGCCACACAAGACCGTCTTCGGCGCCTGGTGCGTGCGACCCAAGGTCGGCGCCCAGGTCTCCACCCCCATCGCCTGGGACGCGCTCGATGCGATCGTCCCCGACGAACTGACCATCGCCACGGTCCCCGAGCGGCTGGCAGCATCCGGCGACCCCTGGGCCGACCGCACGCCGCAATCGATCCAGCCACTACTCGAAATGTCGCGCCGCGACTTCGATTCCGGCCTGCTCGACGCCCCCTGGCCACCGAACTACCCGAAGATGCCCAACGAACCACCGCGCGTCCAACCCAGCCGCGCCCGCACCCCCGGCTGAGAACCACGCCGCGCCGGGTGCGCCGTCAGCGGGCCTGTTCGATCCGCGGAAACGTGGTCTGCACCAACGCCATCAACACATCCGCGAGCAGATGATGCACCTGCTCACGATTCAAGCTGCGGCGCGTAATCCATTCGCGCCCAGCGGTTTTCACCATACCGCTGTAGGCGCGGACCAGGGCTCGCAACTCGTCGTCACGCGCCGACCCGGACAGGCCCACCATCTCCAGCAGCCGGTCGGCCGCGGCGTCGTCGGCCTCGTCCAGGATGCGCTGCACCTCCGGATCGTCCCCGATACCCTCGTGCCCGGTCACCTTCACCCAGGTACTGCCCAACCCGCTGATCGTGTCCAGCAGCCACGACACACTCGCATCCACCCGCTCCCGCGGCGTACCGGTCGGCATCACCATGTAATCGGCGCGCGGCAACGTCACCATCCGTCGCACGACCGCCAGATACAGATCGCGCTTGTTGCCGAAATAGTGATTGATCAGCCCGCGCGCCACCCCGGCGCGCTGCGCGAGTTCAGCGGTCGACACCGCCGCATACGGACGTTCGCCGAACATCTCGATGGCGCAGGCCAGAATCTGCGCGCGCCGTTCGTCCGGCTCCAGCCGGCGCCGCCGGGCCGAATCGGCATCGGCCGGCACCGGCTGGGTCGTGGTCTCAGAGTGAGCGGGCAATGAGATCCTTCATCACCTCGTTGGAACCGGCGAGGATGCGCAGCACGCGCGCACCGGTGTACAGCTGGGAAATCGGGTACTCCGTCATGTATCCATAGCCACCGAACAGTTGCAGACAGCGGTCCACCACAATACCCAACTGGTCGGTAAGCCAGTACTTCGACATCGCAGCGGTGGGAATATCCAGCTCACCCCGCAGATGCTTCCCGATCGCATCATCCAGGAACGTACGGCTCACCCGCGCGATCGTCGCGCACTCGGCCAGCTCGAACTTCGTGTTCTGCATCGCGAACAGCGGCTTGCCGAAAGCCTCACGGCCCTTGGTGTATTCGACGGTCAACTCCACCGCCCGCTCCATCATCGACACCGCCATGATCGCGGTCACCAGCCGCTCCTGCGCCAGCAGCTGCATCATCTGATAGAAGCCCTGCCCCTCGGCCTCACCCAGCAGATTCGACGCCGGCACCCGCAGGCCGTCGAAGAACAGCTCCGCGGTGTCCTGCGCCTTGCCGCCGATCTTGTTCAGGATCCGGCCGCGCCGGAAACCGGGCGTCTCATCGCTCACCTCGGCGAAGATCAGCGACACACCCGCCGCACCCTTCGTCGGATCTGTCTTGGCCGCGATGATGATGCCGTCGCACAGCCAGCCGTTGGAGATGAAGATCTTCGACCCGGTGATCACGTACTCGTCACCCTCGCGCACCGCGCGGGTCTTGATGTTCTGCAGATCCGAACCCGTCCCCGGCTCGGTCATACCGATCGACAGCACCATCTCACCGCTGGCCGCCTTCGGCAGCACCCGCCGCTTGAGGTCCTCGGTCCCGAAATGATGGATGTAGGGCGCGATGATCGACGAATGCACCGGCATACCCAGTGAACCGTCCCCGGCATAGGACTGCGCGTCGATCAACGCCGCCTCGTGCGCGAAAGTGCCACCGCCACCGCCGTATTCGGACGGAATCGCGGCACACAGCAGGCCCAGCTCACCCGCCCGGTTGTACAGCTCGCGGTCCGGATGACCCTGCGCGACGAACTTCTCCTCGTTCGGCAGGACTTCCTTCTCGAAAAAGGTCTTCGCCAGATCCCGGACGGCCTCGACCTCATCGTCGCTCCACGCGGCGCGCGCCATCGTTACTTCCTTCGTCTCGTACCCGGAACCGGACCGCACCGGCCCCGCGCACCAGCCTGGCGCACTATTGGCGGCATGTCAACAACGCGGGTTCAGTGCGCCTCCCGCGCGATATTCACCTCCGCCAGCGTGCTGAAAATCGGAACCTCCGGATCCGCCACGATCCGCTGCCGCCGCAGAAACCCGTCGATCAGCGACCACACCAACTCGGTGAGCTCCGCGACGAAATCCGCACTGCTCCGCCGCGGCGCCTCCGCCCCCTCGAGCCACAGATCCGTCGTCGCCACCACCACGCCGACGACCGCCCGTGCCAGATAGTCCAGGCCCGCCGTCTCGATCGGCACCGCCTCCGCGATCGATTGCGCGAGCTTCGCGAACCGCCGCGCCGCATCGCGCCCCAGATCGAACTGCAGCACCGCCCCCACCGCCTCTCCCCCCGACCTGCTCGCCTGTGCCGTCTGCACCACCGGCGCCTGCATCAGAAACCGAAAGACGTTGGGGTGCTGAAGAATTCCGGCCGCATACGCGGTGAACACCCGCCGCAGCGCGGGCCGCGGCGGCTGCAGCAGCAACGTCATATCCTGCCCGGCGGCCGCGAACGCGTCGCGCGACATCCGATCGGCGATCTCGGTGTACAGATCCGCCTTGTCCGCGAACTGCCGATACAACCGCGGCTTCGTCATCCCCGCCGCACGCGCGATGTCGTCCATACTCGGCTGCGGGCCGTCCCGGTCGATCACCCGGATCGCCGCATCGACGATCTCCTCCCGCGTGACCCGAGGCGCGGCAGCTCGCCGGCCGACCCGAGACACCATGGGCACCTCCCCAGCCGAGCGAACAGTCGCACCCACGTTACACGTACCGCCGGTACGAAATCGATGACCGCCCCGTACACCAGCCGAAACAGGGCTTGAATAAGTAGATACCCCACCGAGGTCCGCCGACCGACAGCCGATCGCGTACTGTCGCTACCGTTGACCGTACCGGCAGTACGAGCGGCTCCGACCCCGCGCTCACGAGGTAGACCGATGAACCCAGCCCGCACCCCCTCCCGCCACCGCACCGTCACCGCCCCCGGCGGCGACCTCGCCGTCTACGAATACGGCCACCCCCAGGCCGACACCATCGTGCTCATCCCCGGCATCACCGACACCCATCGCATCTGGAACCGCGTCGCCACCGGACTCGCCGACAGCTTCCACGTGGTCACCTACGACGTCCGCGGCCACGGCCGCTCCAGCACACCCACCCGCACCTACCGCTACCGGCTGCCCCACCTCGCCGACGACCTCTTCGCCCTCCTCGACGCCGTCAGCCCCCGCACACCGGTCCACCTCGCCGGCCACGGCTGGGGTGCGATCCAACTCTGGTACGCCCTCGGCGACCCGCGCGCCAACACCCGCATCGCCTCCGCGACCGCGCTGTCGGCGCCCCACCTCGACCATCTCGCCCTCGCACTGCGCGATCTCCGCTGCCCCCGCAGCCCCTGGTGGCGGCTCCCGCGCCTGAGCTGGCTGGTCCTCGGCCGCCGCCTCCTGCACTGGCCCCGCCTGCGCGCCCGGGTCCTCCCGCAGGCCACCACCTGGCCCGCCGACCTGCTGGCCGGCGCCCGCATCGTCGCAGCCAACCTCGCCCACCACCTGCGCCATCCGCGCCCGCAACACACCGCCGTGCCGGTGCAACTCATCCTCGACCGGGCCGACACCGCCGCCCTGCCCAGCCTGCGTGCCCACATCCGCCGCGACGTCGACCGCCTCTGGCTGCGCGAACTGCCCGCCGATCCCTGGCTGCCGCTGACCGAACCCCTGCTGGTCGTCGAAGCCATCGCCAACTTCATCGACGATCAGCACACCGACCACCGGCCCATCCACTACACCCCGCGCTGAGGAGCCCCGGCAGCCTCCGAGAGCCGCGATGCGACAATAGGCGTCGCACATCCCCCGCACACGAAGGATCATCCGGCAGCACGATGGCTGAGCACACCACGACGAACGCGCCCACCACTCCCCTGCCGGACACCATCGATCCCGAGGAGCTCGCGATCTGCCTGCGCGTCCTCGACCAGGCCGCACTGCTCGACGACGACAACCCCGATTCCATCGCGGTGCAGCGTGCGGTCGGGCACATGTTCAAGAGACTGAAGCGGCGCCGCCGCACTCAGGCCCGCGACGCCGTCGCCGCCGCCGACCGGGCGGTGGTCGCCGCCACCGCCACCGGCTCCCCGAACCGCATCGACGACGAGACCGCCGGCATCCCGCTCTCCACGTCCGTCGACGGCGACGCCGCCGGCACCCTGCTGCGCGCGCGGCCCTGCTACATCTGCAAACAGCGCTACACCCGCGTCGACCGGTTCTACCACCAGCTCTGCCCGGACTGCGCCGCCCGCAACCATGCCAAACGCGATGCCCGCACCGACCTGTCCGGCCGCCGCGCGCTGCTCACCGGCGGCCGCGCCAAGATCGGCATGTACATCGCCCTGCGACTGCTGCGCGACGGCGCCCACACCACGGTCACCACCCGCTTCCCCAACGACGCGATCCGTCGCTTCACCGCCCAGCCCGACAGCGCCGAATGGCTGCACCGGCTGCGGATCGTCGGCATCGACCTGCGCGATCCGGCCCAGGTCGTCGCCTTGGCCGACGATGTCGCCGCGCAGGGGCCGCTGGACATCATCATCAACAACGCCGCCCAGACCGTCCGGCGCTCGGCCGGCGCCTACGCCGCACTCGTCGAGGCCGAATCCGCCCCGCTCCCCGCCGGCGAACTGCCCGACACCATCACCTTCGGCCACACCACCCAGGCCCATCCGAACGCACTCACCACGTCTCTGAACTCCGTGCCGGCACCGACCACCCTGTCCGCCGCCGAGGTCACCGATCTCGCACTGGTCGCGGGATCGGCCACCCCCGAACGGATTTCGCGCGGACTGGCGATCGACGCCGGTGGCCTGGTACCCGATCTGGCCCACACCAACAGCTGGGTGCAGACCGTCGCCGAGGTCGACGCCACCGAACTGCTCGAAGTGCAGCTGTGCAACTCGACCGCACCGTTCCTCCTGATCTCCCGGCTGCGGCCCGCCCTCGCCGCATCACCGGCCCGCCGCAAGTACGTCGTCAACGTCTCGGCCATGGAAGGTGTGTTCAGCCGCAGCTACAAGGGCCCCGGCCACCCGCACACCAATATGGCCAAGGCCGCGCTCAACATGCTCACCCGCACCAGCGCCCGCGAGATGTTCGAAACCGACCGCATCCTCATGACCGCCGTCGACACCGGCTGGATCACCGACGAGCGCCCGCACTACACCAAGGTCCGCCTCGCCGAGGAGGGCTTCCACGCTCCCCTCGACCTCGTCGACGGCGCCGCCCGCGTCTACGACCCGATCGTGCGCGGGGAAGACGGCGACGACCTTTTCGGCTGCTTCCTCAAGGACTACGAACCGTCCAACTGGTGACCCCCGGCCCTGTCGTGGCTGTTCTGTGGGCGTGAGTTTGTGGTGTATCCGAGTGGTATGCAGCGATACATGTTTAGATGCGCATATCGACGTATCGATATTGAATGCGGTTTCCAGGCGCCTGAGGACATCCCTGCAGCTCCAACACGACTCGAATCACCTCGCGGCGAAGGCACTGCAGGCGCTTCCCTCTCCCAGCCGGCCGGCCCGTACTCCCCCCGCGGAAGGCCACGGCGCCTTTCCCCATGTCGTTGGCCTCGTCCGATATGGGCCGCTCCCCCATGTGTTGGCCGAGAGCCACGTCAGGTGATTAATCGTTTAATGCGCATATGTGCGTACCGGTATCTTTCCGGCTCCGAATCGCCGGCCGCGACCGGAAGGCCGTGGGAGACACAGTCGTTCACCCGGCAGGCGCCGATGCCCGAATCCCGCTCACGCCGGCGACAAGCGCCCTAATCTGGATTACGTGATGTACCGGCTGCTGGCAGATGCCACCGCAGGTGTGCATTTTCTGTTCATCGCCTACCTCGTCGTCGGCGGATTCGTCGCGTGGCGGTGGCGATGGACGATCTGGACCCATATCGCCGCGGTGGCCTGGGGTTTCAGCACGGTACTCATCGGGGTCGACTGCCCCCTGACCTACCTGGAGACGTGGGCCCGGGAACGCGGCGGCGAAGCCGGCCTACCATCGACCGGCTTCATCGACTACTACATCACCGGGGTGCTCTACCCCCGCAGCGCTCTGGATCTCGTACGCATACTGGTCGTCGCGCTGGTGGCGGTGTCGTGGATCGGCTTCGTCCGGCTCGGTAGGCGGCGGCGGTACCGCTCTCACCACGCAGTCGCCGAATAGCGCACCCGCGCGAGCTATTCCCGGCTCATCGCTCGCACCGCACGGACGACGTCGTCGCCGGTCAGCTGATCACCCGCGGGCGCGATCAGCCACTGCAGCGCCATACCTTGGAACAGCGCGAAATAGAGCTTGGCGACGGCGCGGGCATCGCCGGCCGACAGCTCCGGATGGACTTCGCGCAGGGGCTCGACGAGTGCGGCATACACCTCCTCGGTCGCACCCGAGAAGTACTCCTGGGATTCCGGCGACCGGGCCACTCGCACCCCGTTCTCGAAGCTGAGAATCAGCTCGTCCGGATGGTTCTGGATGACGTCCAGCATGCCGTTCCACGTGGCCTCCAGCGACTGCGCCAGGGTCCGCCCCTCCCCTGCGTCCCGGATGGCCGCCTCCATACCGCGGCCGATCTCGTCACCGGTCGCCTCGGCGATGGCCTCGGCGACCAACCGATCCTTGGTACCGAAGTGGTAGCCGATGGCCGCCAGGCTGACCCCGGCCGCGCCGGCGATATCGCGCGCGGTCACCTTGGCGAGACCTCGCTCCAGAATCGCCTTCCTCGCCCCCGCCAACAGATCCTCTCGATTACCCATAAGCCCAGGTTACAACGTCTTACACATTTGTACTAGACAGATGTGCCAACTGTATGGCACATTTGTCTAAGACGTTCGGACCAAACGATAGGAATCGCCCCATGAACACCGTCTCCCGCCCCCTGCACATCCTGGTCTCCGGCGGCGGCATCGCCGGCAATGCCGTTGCGCTGCAACTGCTTCGAGCGGGCGTCGCGGTCACCGTCGTGGAGCGCGCCACCGCTCCCCGCCCCGGCGGCCAGGCGGTCGATCTGCGCGGACCCAGCCGCGAGGTGGCCGAGCGCATGGGCCTGATGCCCGGCATCGCCGAGTACCAGCTCGAAGAACTCGGCATTTCCTACATCGACCACAAGGGCCGCACCTACGCGAACATGGCGATGGAACATTTCGAGGGCAAGGGCCCGGTGGCCGACATCGAGATCACCCGCGGTGACCTCAACCAGGTATTGCTCGACGCCGTCGCCGCGGCCGGCGGTGAGCTGGACTACCGCTACGGCGAGGGGATCGAATCGCTGACCCAGGACGACACCGACGTGACGGTGACGTTCGCCTCGGGACGCAGCGGCCACTTCGACCTCGTCGTCGGCGCCGACGGCGTGCATTCGGCGACCCGCCGGCTGGCCTTCGGCCCGGAGGAGCAGTTCAGCACCTTCCTCGGCGGCTACGCCTCGTTCTTCACGATGCCGACCCCGGCGGGGATCACGCCCGGCTGGTTCGCCATGCAGCTGGTTCCTTCCGCCGCTGTCGGCTTGCGGCCCGACCGCGATCCCGCGACCGCCAAGGCGATTCTCACTCTGCTCGGCGACCCCGATCCGGCGCTGCGCCGCGATACCGCCGCACAGCAGCGGCTGATCTGCGAGAAGGTCGGTTCGCAGCCGCATTGGCACGCGCCGACCATTCTGGCGGCGATGACCGAGGCCGACGACTTCTACTTCGACGAACTCGCGCGCATCGATATGCCCACCCTGGCGGCCGGGCGCGTGACGTTGGTCGGCGACGCCGGCTACTGCGGCTCACCGATGACCGGGATGGGCACGGCGATGGCGCTCGTCGGCGCATACATCCTCGCGGGTGAGCTGGCGGCCGATCCGGCCGATGTCTCCGCGGCGCTGCGCCGCTACGAGGAGAAGGTCACCCCGTTCCTCGACAAGGCCAAGGAACTCCCGGGCGGCGGGATCGATATGATGCTGTCCCCCAGCGCATTCGGCACATCCATGCGGCGAACCGCCAACCGGATCATGATGTCGAAGCCGATGCGGCCGGTCATGATGAAGCTGTTCTTCGGCAAGACCGACGACTATGAACTGCCCACGTACGAAACTTCCGCCGCCACGACCGGACGGTAGGCACGGGTCACAGCTGGGCCGTCGTGCCCGGCGCCAACCCCTCCGCGAGCCGCAGCTTGGCGGCCAGATCCGACAGCAATTCGATCGAAGAGGCGGACAGCCCGGCCGCGGTGGTGAGCAGACGCCGCAGCGCCGGATCGTCCACCGCCGCCGACACCACGTCGTCACCGGGCACCGGATCACCGGATCCGCCGTCGTTGAATCGCGTCAATTCCACCGCCAGCACCCTGGCCACGGTTTCGACCAGAGCTCGGGACGGATTGTCGCGGTTACCCGACCGCAGCTGGGACAGATAGGTCGCCGAGACCGGGTGCCCGGCCTGGGTCACGCGGAAAGCCAAGGCGCGATTGGTCATCCGGGTACCGTGCGCCTGCTCCCACTGCGAGACGACCTCGTTGAAACGGTCCGCGAATCTCACCGGCGAAACACCCCCAGGCCGCTGCGAGGAACGCGCACGGTCCACAACACGAGAATTGACATGTCGAAACTACCCTCGCCCGCATCGTTTCGCCCGCCGACAGGCCGGACGGGGCGGGCCGGCGGCGGGCCGCTAGTCTCGCACCGTGCGGCAGACGATCATGGTGGACGTAGACACCGGAATCGACGATGCGCTGGCACTGCTGTATCTGCTGGCGGATCCGCAGCTGGAGATCGCCGGAATCGCCTCGACCGGAGGCAATGTCCCCACCGCGCAGGTCGCGGCGAACAATCTGGCCCTGCTGGATCTGTGCCGGGCGCCGGCCATCGAGGTGGCACTGGGTGCGGCGCAGCCGCTGGCGATCCCGCTGCGGACCACCGAGGACACCCACGGTCCGCACGGGATCGGCTATGCCGAACTGCCGCCCTCGCCGCGCCCGCTCTCGGATCGTTCGGCGGCGCAGTTGTGGGTCGACACGGTGCGGGCACGTCCGGGTGCGGTACTGGGCCTGTGCACCGGGCCCTTGACCAACCTGGCCCTGGCGCTGGACCTGGAACCCCGGCTGCCGCAACTGCTTCGGCGGCTGGTGATCATGGGCGGCGCGTTCCGGCATCCGGGTAACACCACCCCGACCAACGAGTGGAACGTGCATGTCGACCCGGAGGCCGCCAAAGTGGTCTTCGACGCGTTCTCCGCCGCCCCGCAGGATCATCGGCCGATCGTCTGCGCGCTCGACATCACCGAATCGATCGAGATGTTCCCGGACCATCTGCGGCGGATCGCGGAGCGAGCGCACTGCGGCGGCGCCGCGATGCCGGCTCCCGGGGATCCGCCCGGCCTCCGGTCCGAGGCGGCCAATCCGATCGTGCGGTTCCTGATCGACGCGGTGCGGTTCTACTTCGAGTTCCACCAGCATTACGACCAGGGGTACCTGGCACATATGCACGATCCGTTCGCCGCGGCGGTCGCGCTCGAACCGACCCTGGCGGTGTTGCGCCCGGCAACGGTGGACGTCGAGCTCGCCGGGACGATCACCCGCGGCACCACGGTCGCCGATTGGGCGGGCATGTGGGGTCGCGCACCCAACGCCGACATCGCGGTCGGCACCGACCCGGCGGCCTTCTTCGACCGCATGATCGAGCGGATCGGTGATTTCGCGGCGGCGCTGTATCCGCCGGTGGCGCAGGAGGTTCGGTGACGGTAGACGAGAGTGACCAGGCGGCGGTCGCGCAATTCCGGAGCCGGATAAAGTTGCCCGGAATCATCGATGTGCACACCCACTTCATGCCCGATCGGGTGCTGCACAAGGTGTGGGAGTATTTCGATTCCGCGGGCCCGCTGATCGGACGGCCGTGGCCGATCACCTATCGCGACGACGAGCAGCAGCGCCTCGATACGCTGCGCGGCTTCGGAGTGCGGGCGTTCACCTCCCTGGTGTATCCGCACAAACCCGATATGGCGGCGTGGCTGAACGAATGGGCGGCCGACTTCGCCGCGCGTACCCCGGACTGCTTGCACACCGCGACCTTCTATCCCGAGCACGGCGCCGGAAGTTATGTGAGCGCCGCGGTCGAATCCGGAGCGCGCATCTTCAAATCGCATATCCAGGTCGGTGACTATCATCCGGGCGACCCGTTGCTGACCGAAGTGTGGGGGCTGCTGTCCGAGGCCGGGATTCCGGTGCTGATCCACTGTGGCTCGGGGCCGGCGCCGGGTGAATTCACCGGTCCGGAACCGATAGCGGCACTGCTGCAGCGGTTTCCGCGGCTGACGCTGATCATCGCTCATATGGGCGTGCCGGAATACTCGCAGTTCCTCGACCTCGCCGAGCGCTACGACAACGTGCACCTCGACACCACGATGTCGTTCACCGATTTCATCGAGGAGCGAAACCCGTTCCCGCGCAACGAATACTCGCGCCTGTCCGAGCTGGGCGAGCGCATCCTGTTCGGCAGTGACTTCCCGAACATCCCGTACTCCTACGCCCATGCGCTGGAAGCGCTCGAACGACTCGACTTGGGCACGGACTGGGTGCGCGCGGTCTGCTACGACAATGCGGCGCGGCTGTTCCGGATGCGATGAGGTGTCCGGGCGCGAATTCTCGTCGCCCGGACAGCCCTGCTACTTCTCGTCGAAGGCGCGCAGCAGTTCCTCGGCTGCGAGGGCCGGGGTCAGCGATCCGTCGCGGATCTGCTTTTCCACCTGCGCGCGAATCGCTTTCACGCCGGGACTGTCGGCCAGCCGGCGCAGCAGCTGGTCGTGCACCATCGTCCACGTCCAGTCGACCTGCTGGCGGCGGCGCTTCTCGGCGAACTCGCCCGCCTCGGTGAGAACGCGCCGGTGTTCGAGGACCGTGTCCCAGAAGGTGTCCAGACCGGTACCGTTCAGCCCGCTCATGGTGAGAACCGGTGGGCGCCAGAGGGATTCGCGCGGATGGATGAGTCGCATCGCACCCTGCAGTTCGCGTGCGGCGGCCCGCGCCTCCACCTCGTGGCGGCCGTCGGCCTTGTTGACCGCGACCAGATCGGCCAGCTCCAGCACACCCTTCTTGATGCCCTGCAACTGATCTCCGGTGCGGGCCAGGGTGAGGAAGCAGAACACGTCGACCATATTCGCGACGGTCACCTCGGACTGGCCGACGCCCACCGTCTCCACCAGGATCACGTCGTAACCGGCGGCCTCGAGCAGCACGATGGTCTCGCGGGTCGCCTTGGCGACACCGCCCAGCGTGCCCGCGGTCGGCGACGGGCGGATGAACGCGTCGCGTTCCACCGACAAACGCGCCATGCGGGTCTTGTCGCCGAGAATAGATCCGCCGGTGCGAGTCGAGGACGGATCCACCGCCAGCACCGCGACCCGATGCCCCTGGCCGATCAGATACATCCCGAGCGCGTCGATGAACGTCGACTTGCCCACGCCCGGAACGCCGGTGATACCGACGCGATTGGACGCGGCGGCGCCGGCTTCGGCCGTCAGCTCGAGCAGCAGCCGCTGTGCCGCCTCGCGGTGATCGGCACGGGTGGATTCGACCAGCGTGATCGCGCGGGCGAGCGCGGCGCGCTGATTGTCGCGGATCGCACCCGCCAGCTCCGCCACATCGATGGTCCGGCGTTGTCCGCCGCCCGGCGACTGCGGTCCGTCCACGCGCAGCGCCGGAGGCAGGCCGCGGGCGGTGGACAGGGCCTGGCTTCCGGGCAACTCCGCCTTGGTGGGCACCTCTGCCCCGGCGGGCGCATCGCCCGCCGGGGTCCGGTCGGCGTCGCTCATTCCGCCTCGGCTTGTCCGCCGATCTCGTGGCCGAGTTCGGCCGCCAGCTTCTGCAGCAGACCGATCGCGGCATCGGCGATCACGGTGCCCGGCGGGAAGATCGCCGCGGCGCCGGCGGCATACAGCTCGTCGAAGTCACCGGGCGGAATCACGCCGCCGACGATGACCATGATGTCGGGGCGCCCGACATCGGCCAGTGCCTGCCGCAGGGCGGGCACCAGCGTGAGGTGACCGGCCGCCAGCGAGGAGACACCGACGATGTGCACGTCGTTGTCGGCCGCCTGCTGGGCCACCTCTTCCGGGGTCTGGAACAGCGGGCCCACATCGACGTCCATGCCGAGGTCGGCGAAGGCGGTCGCGATCACCTTCTGGCCGCGGTCGTGGCCGTCCTGGCCCATCTTGGCGACGAGGATGCGGGGGCGGCGGCCCTCGGCCTCGGCGAATTCCTCGACCAGCTCGATGGCCCTGCTGATGTTGGTCACCTTGCCGGCCTCCTCTCGGTAGACGCCCGACAGTGTGCGGATCTCGGCCTGATGGCGACCGTACACCTTCTCCAGCGCGTCGGAGATCTCGCCGACCGTGGCCTTGGCGCGGGCCGCGTCGATGGCCAGCGCGAGCAGGTTGTTGGCCATCCCGCCCTCGGAAGACGCTGCGGCCCTGGTCAATTCGGCCAGCGCCCGCTCGACCTCGGCGCTGTCGCGTTCGGCGCGCAGGCGGCGCAGCTTCTCGTTCTGCTCCGCCCGCACGCGCGAGTTCTCGACCTTGAGGACCTCGATCTCCTGGTCCTCGGTCACCTGGTACTTGTTGACGCCGATCACCGGCTGCGCGCCGGTGTCGATGCGGGCCTGGGTGCGGGCCGCGGCCTCCTCGATGCGCAGCTTCGGGATGCCCTCCGAAATCGCCTGCGCCATACCGCCGTGGGCCTCGACCTCGGCGATGTGGGCCCGGGCCCGCTCGGCGAGCTGGTGGGTCAGCCACTCGACGTAGTAGGAGCCGCCCCACGGGTCGATCGGCCGCGTGGTCCCCGACTCCTGCTGCAGCAGCAGCTGGGTGTTGCGGGCGATGCGCGCGGAGAAGTCGGTGGGCAGCGCCAGCGCCTCGTCGAGGGCGTTGGTGTGCAGCGACTGCGTGTGGCCCTGTGTCGCGGCCATCGCCTCGACACACGTGCGCGCGACGTTGTTGAACACGTCCTGCGCGGTCAGCGACCAGCCCGAGGTCTGCGAGTGGGTGCGCAGCGAGAGCGACTTCTGGCTCTTGGGCTCGAACTTCGACACCAGCTCGCTCCACAGCAGGCGGCCCGCGCGCAGCTTGGCGACCTCCATGAAGAAATTCATACCGATGGCCCAGAAGAACGAGAGCCGCGGCGCGAACTGATCGATCTCCATGCCCGCGTCCAGGCCGGCGCGAATGTATTCGACACCGTCGGCCAGGGTGTAGGCCAGCTCCAGGTCGGCGGTGGCTCCGGCTTCCTGGATGTGGTAGCCGGAGATGGAGATCGAGTTGAACTTCGGCATCTTCGCGGAGGTGTAGGCGAAGATGTCGGAGATGATCCGCATCGAGGGCTTGGGCGGATAGATGTAGGTGTTGCGGACCATGAACTCCTTCAGAATGTCGTTCTGAATGGTTCCGGCCAGCTGTTCGGGCTTGACGCCCTGTTCCTCGGCGGCGACGACGTAGAGCGCCAGGATCGGCAGCACCGCGCCGTTCATGGTCATCGACACCGACACCTGATCCAGCGGAATCTGGTCGAACAGTTCCCGCATATCCAGGATCGAGTCGATGGCGACGCCGGCCATACCGACGTCACCGGTGACGCGCGGGTGATCGGAGTCGTAGCCGCGGTGGGTGGCCAGGTCGAAGGCGACCGACAGACCCTTCTGGCCCGCGGCCAGGTTGCGCCGGTAGAAGGCGTTGGAATCGGCGGCGGTGGAGAAACCCGCGTACTGGCGGATGGTCCACGGCTGATTCACGTACATGGTCGGGTACGGGCCGCGCACGAACGGCGCCACACCGGGCACGCTGTCGAGCGGATAGCCTTCGGCCACAACGGCATCGCGGTCGGCCTTGGTGTACACCGGCGCGACGTCGATACCTTCGGGGGTGGCCCAGACCAGTTGTTCGGGCGCGTAGCAGTTGGCGGCCGCCGATTCGGCGACGAACGCCTCGACGTCGCCGCCACCGGTCCGCCCGACCGCCGGTTCGCCCAGCGGTACCTCGGCGAAGCTGCCGATCACGTGGTTCACATCTCGAGTAGTCATTACGCTCCCAGCTTCTCCAGCAGGCCGGACAGGGTCGCCACCGCGTCCATGCGGGCCGTGAGGAATCCGTCCGGCCGCTGCGTGCCGCTCACCTCGGCCACCGCTTTCTCGGGCCCGGCCAGCAGGACCGTCGTCACGCCGGCGTCGCGCAGCTGCTGCACGGCGGGCGCGGCCTCGGTGCCGTAGCGGGCGTCACTGCCGCACAGCACCGCCATCGTCGCTCCGGATTCGGTTGCGGCAGAGCCGATCCCGGACGTCTCCAGCGCTCCCGGGTTCACCGTTTCGATGCCCCCGGAGGCCAGTACGTTCGCGGTGAAGGTCACGCGCACGTTGTGCTCGGCGACCGGGCCCAGCGGGACCAGCAGCGCCCGGGGCCGGCGGCCGTGGGCGGCCAGGTAGGCGTCCGAACGGTTGCGCAGCGCCTCGAACGCCGCGCCGTAGCGGGCCACCCCGTTCGTGTCGCGCGCAGCCTCCGACAGCGGTTCCTCGGCGAGGTTCGGGAATTCGTTGACGCCGGTGACGGCGGTGCGGCGGTGGGCGATATCGGATTCGCGGCGGGTCCGGGTGTCGGCGATGCGCTCGGCCAGCAGGCCGGACTCCAGCGCGGCGCGGTATCCGCCGGCGCGCTCGAGATCCTGCATGAACGTCCACGCCGCACCGGCCACCTCCGCGGTGAGGCTTTCCACGTGCCAGGAACCCGCGCCGGGGTCCTGCACATGTCCGAGATGCGACTCCTCGAGCAGCAGCAGCTGCGTGTTGCGTGCCATGCGTTCCGAGAATGCTTGCGACACACCGAGTTCCCCGGCCGGCAGGGCCGCGTCGAAGGGCAGCACGGTGACCAGATCCGCGCCGCCCACGCCGGCGCCGAAAGCGGCCAGGGTGGTGCGCAGCATGTTGACCCACGGATCACGCTGGCTCAGCATCGCTTCCGAGGTGACGGCGTGCTGCGGCGCGTTGCCGAAGTCCGGCGCGCCGCACTCGTGCGCCACCCGGGCCCACAGCCGGCGGGCGGCGCGGAATTTCGCGATCGTCTCGAACTGATCGTCGGTCGCCGCCAGCTGGAAACTCACCTGGTCCAGCGCATCGGCGACATCGAGGCCGGCGTCGGTCAGCGCGCGCAGGTAGTCGAGGCCCGCGGCGACGGCCGCGCCGATCTCCTGGGCGTCGGACGCGCCGGCGTTGTGGAAGACGGCGCCTGACACCGTGATCGCACGGACGGTCTCGGTGCGGCCGGCGGCGGTGCGCGCCAGCTCGACCGCGGCGTCGAGGTCGGTGTCGGCCACCCCGGCGAAGCGGCTGGTCAGCGGCGCCGCGCCGAGGAAGACGTGGATATCGGAGCGGTCGTCCACCTCGTAGCCGTCCAGCAGGGTCAGCACCTGCGCGACGGCGGCGGGGGTGTCCGCGCCCGCCCGCAGGCTCAGGGGAGCCAGTTCGAACAGCAGTCCGCGCAGCGTGTCCGCCAGCCCGGCCACCGGGACGCCGTTCTCACCGACCCCGAGCCACACGGAGCTGACGCCGTTCTCCAGAGCGGCGAGGATCTCCTCGTTGACGGCGGCAGGATCCGTTCCGGCGAAGCGGGCGCTGACATGCCAGCCCCGATGCACGTCGCGGGTGGCCTCGTTGCCGCGCACGAACGGGAATCGTCCGGGCAGAGGCTGTTCGGGCAGTTCGTCGCGACGGGTGTACAGCGGCGCGACGGTCACTCCGTCGTAATTGGTGACCTCGAGCAGGCGCTCCGGCTCGTCACCGAGTTCGGATGCCTCGACCTTGCGGGACTTGGCCAGCACTCCGGCCACACCCTTGCGCCATGCGGCGTATCCGGGCACGGTGTCCGCACCCGGATCTGAACCAATCGGCATCGCTGCTGTACCTCTTCCACTCGACTCCGATACTTCACTCGTACCGGATACCTACGCTGGGACCCAACTCTTCGCAGCGCCTTCGCAACCGCCTGTGTGACCTATTCACAGTGCGACGGGCGTGCGATATCGGCAGGTCGACGACCAATTCGGTTAACGATCATTCATCAACCTTCATTCGATGCTAGCCCGGTGTTCGCATACTCTTCGCACAGCCTGGCCATACCGACCGGTAACCTGTCGCGGTGCCGAGGACGACGAATGTGGCCTTGCGACTACTGCGCAATCGACGGGTCGTGATGCTGGCGATCCTCGCGGCCGCGCTGGTCACGGTCGCCGTACTGGCACCGCATCCGGCCCCACAGCAGATCCGGGAGTGGGCCGATTCGGTCGGCCCGATGTTTCCGCTGCTCTTCTTCCTCGTCCACGCGCTCGTGACGGTGGCGCCGTTTCCACGCACCGTCTTCACGCTCAGCGCCGGCCTGTTGTTCGGGCCGATTCTCGGCATCACCCTGGCGGTCGCCGCGACGACGGTCAGCGCGGTGCTGGCGCTGCTGCTCGTGCGAGCCCTGGATCGGGAGCAGGTCGCCGCGCGGTTGACCCATCCCGCGGTACAGGCGGTGGATCGGCGACTGGCCCGGCGCGGCTGGCTCGCCGTCGGCTCCCTGCGGCTGATCGCACCGGTGCCGTTCTCGGTGATCAACTACTGCGCCGGATTGTCCTCGGTGCGGATGATGCCGTACCTGCTGGCCACGTTCGTGGGCATCATCCCCGGCACCATCGGCGTCGTCGTCCTCGGAGACGCGTTGACCGGCCGGACGAACCCGGGTCTGCTGGTGCTGTCGGGCGTCTGCATCACCATCGGCGTGATCGGCCTGGTAGTCGACGCGCGGTGGGGCGCAGAGCAATTCGCGGCACTGGCCACCGAGGCCGCCGAGGAACCGGCACCGCGCTGAGGCCGCGCGGCCTCAGCGGGTCCGCAGCTCCAAACTCGCCGGCACCGCCGCGAAGGCCTCCCGCACTCTCTCCGTCAGCGCAGCGCGGCCGCCCCGGCCGTCGGCCCGGACCCATTCCCGTCCGGCCACACTCCACGCCGAGGTCACCAGTTCGGCCAGGACCTGCAGTCGCAAATCGTCCGCGGGCAGTCCCAGGCGATCGGCGAGGATCGTGACCGCGTCCGCCTCCACCCCATGGCGGTGGTACTCGACGTAGGCGAGCAGTGCCGGGGTGGTGCGGATGAGCCGGCGAGTGGCGACATACCGGTGATCCCACTCCGGCTCCAGATCGGCGACGGCCGCGGTCAGCGTCTCCCGTATCGCGTCCAGCACGACTCCGGTCAGCGGTCGATCCGCCAGCGCCGCGAGATACGCGGACCACAATTGCGCCTCCGCCTCGATCGCGACCGCTTCTTTGGCCGGATAGGTGCGAAAGAAGGTGCTGCGAGATACCTCGGCCTCGTCGACGAGTTCGTCGAGTGTCGTCGCGTCGAATCCGCGCTCGGTGAACAGCCGCAGCGCGGTGTCGGCCAGTACGCGACGAGTACGCAGTCGTTTGCGCTCTCGCAGCGGGAGTGTGCGGTCGGATGCGGGATCGGGCATGCCGAGATGCTATCCGAACCGAGCCCGAGGCACGTAAGAAACTGGAACGCGAACGACACTTGCGCCCGTATGGAACTGAGTGTCAGAATTGGGGCCACAGTCCGGCAGTCAGGAGTTCGTCATGTCCCCCGCCATCACGCTCGATCCGTCGATCATCGGCCAGGCCGAAAAGCACCACAACGCGCTTCTGCACCGCGTCCTCGCCGGTACCGGCATCGACGAGGCGCAGTGGATCACGCTCAGCCAGGCCGCGGCCGCCGGCGGCACCGTCGATCGGGAGCGGCATATCGCCACTCTCGCCGCGAAGACGACCTGGGCACCCACCGTCGTCGCGACCGCCGCGACGCGGCTCACCGACCGCGGTCTGATGCTCGCGGCGCCGGGCGGTGAACTCGTGGTCACCGAGGCGGGCGACCGCCTCGTCGCGGACCTCCGCTCCCGCACGAGCGCCGTCCTCGGCCGCGTCTACGGTGCGGTTCCGGCGGCCGACCTCGCGATCGCGGGGCGGGTTCTCGCCGCGATCACCGCGGGTTTGTCCCGCGAACTGGACGACTGATCGTCACGCCCGCCGGAATTCGCGGCGGGCGGGCGAAACGGGATGATCGGCTCGCGCTGCGCACAATCATTGCCCCACGTCCCTTGCCGGACCACAGTGCCTATATCACTTTCGGTCCCGGCAGGAGGATGGATGGCCGCCACCGATGAATCGCGTTCGGGCGCAGGCGTTGTCGATCGGGAGAGCGCGGCGCCGACCGCGGGACCCGGCCGACGGGTACGCGGCGTGCTGACGCGACGGCGCACGGTCGATCTCATGCGCGTCCCGCACGGGATCTGTCGCGCCTGAACCCGGGCGCCATCGTCGTCGCCGAAAGCCGTTGCCAGGCAATTCGTTTCGCCGATCTACCGGTCACCGCACCCGGATGTGCGCGTGACCGCAGACGCATTCAGTGAAAGAACCGATCATGTTGTCGTTCAGACGACCCCGGGTCGTGCGCGCGTTCGCCGCCGCCCTCGCCCTGCCCGTGCTGGCCGCGCTCGCCGCCGGCTGCTCGAGTTCCGGCGCCGGAACCACCGCCGACGGTAGGACCATCCTTCGCTACCAGGGTCAGGCCGGCACGGTCACGCCCTACGAACTGGCCGCCGACCTCGGCTACTTCTCCACCATCGAGCTGAAGTGGGAGGGCGACACCACCAGCGGTCCGGCCAATATCCAAGCCGCCACCACCAAGCAGATCGAATTCGGCAGCGCGTTCAACGGCGCGGTCGTCAAGCTCATCGCCGGCGGCGCACCGGTGACCTCGGTGCTCAGCTCCTACGGCGCCGACCGGCAGAGTTTCACCGGCTACTACGTCCGTGACGATTCGGGCATCAAGACCGCCAAGGACCTGATCGGGAAGAAGGCCGGCGTCAACACCCTCGGCGCCCACCACGAATTCATCACCCGGCAATGGCTGCACGACCAAGGGCTCACCGACGACGAGATCAGACAGGTGCAACTCGTGGTGCTGCCGCCGGTCAATACCGAGGACGCGCTGCGCAAGGGCCAGATCGACGCGGCGGCACTGGGCGGCCCGCTGCAGGACATCGCGCTGGCTCACGGCGGCATCCACGCGCTCTACACCGACAAGGGCCTGTTCGGCGAATTCGACTACGGCACATACGTCTTCCGCAACGACTACATCGCCGGCCATCGGGACGCGGTGGCCGACTTCGTCCAGGGCACCGCCCGCGCGACGCGCTGGCTGCAGATCACGCCGCGTGATCAGGCGGTGGCGCGACTGGCCGACATCATCCATAAGCGCGGCCGCAACGAGAACACCACACTGCTCGACTCCTACAAATCGTCCGGCATCCCGGTGCCCGGCGCCGTGATTCAGGAGCGAGAGCTGCAGATCTGGATCGACTGGCTGGTCCGCAACGGTGAACTGCCCGCCGGGAAATTCGCGGCCAAGGATCTGTACACGAACAAGTTCAACCCCTACGCCAACGGCAAGTACCCGGCCGACAGCGGGCCGGCCGGAGAGGTGGTGGCCGCCAAATGAGCGACACGGCAATCAAACTCGCGCTCGACGGGGTGTGCAAGGAATTTCCCGCGCGAGGCGCCGGAACACCCTTCACCGCGCTGGAGAACATCACCGTGGACGTGCGCGATGGTGAATTCCTCGTCCTGGTCGGCCCCAGCGGTTCGGGTAAGTCGACGCTGCTGGATCTGCTGGGCGGGCTGACCCGGCCGACCCACGGACAGATCCTGCTCGACGGGCGGCCGGTCACCGGCCCCGGTCTCGATCGGGGCATCGTCTTCCAGCAGTACGCGCTGCTGCCGTGGCGCACCGCGCGCGGCAATATCGAATTCGGGCTGGAGGCCAAACGCATCCGCCGGCGTGAGCGACGCCGGATCGCCGACGAATATCTGGAGCTGGTCGGCCTCACCGGCTTCGGCGACCGGTACCCGCACGAGTTGTCCGGCGGCATGAAACAGCGCGTGGCCATCGCGCGCAGCCTCGCCTTCGATCCCGAGGTGCTGCTGATGGACGAGCCGTTCGCCGCGCTCGACGCCCAGACCCGTGAATCGCTGCAGGACGAACTGCTGCGCATCTGGCGCACCACCGGCAAGACCATCCTGTTCATCACCCACGACATCAACGAAGCCGTGTATCTGGGTCAGCGGGTGGCCGTGCTCACCTCACGGCCGGGACGGGTCAAGGCGGTGGTCGATATCGATCTCGACCGCGAAACCGCCCCGGAGGCCGACATCCGCTCCAGCGAACACTTCAGCGAAGTCCGGCACCGGATCTGGTCGCTGCTGCACGACGAGGTGGCCCGCGCACAGGGTCTCGACCAGGCCGACCTCGCGGCCACCGACAGGAGGTAACACCATGTCCACCACACTGCCCGCCACCGCCGAACCCGTGCTGGTGTCGAAGAAGTCCTACTCCCCGGCCTCGAGTGCGGCCGAGGCTCCGGTCCGCTCCGCCTCCGGCACGGGGCGGCAGCTGGCCGCCCTGGCCGGTCGCTGGAGCTGGCGTCTGTTCAAGCCCGTCCTGGTCATCGCCCTGTTCCTGGCCTTCTGGGAGCTCGCGCCCCGCGTCGGCCTGGTCGATCAGATCTTCCTGCCGCCCTTCTCCACCGTGGTACAGCGCGGAGACGAGCTGATCCGCAACGGCCAGCTCTGGGACAACACCTCCGCCAGCCTGGGCCGGTCCCTGGTCGGGTTCGCGATCGCGGTGGCATGCGCGGTTCCCGCCGGCGTCGCGATCGCGTGGTACAAGCCGGTGGCCGACTTCGTGAACCCGCTGCTCGAACTGTTCCGCAATACCGCCGCGCTGGCGCTGCTGCCGGTATTCATCCTGATCCTCGGGATCGGCGAGACCTCCAAGGTCGCGATCGTCGTCTACGCGGGCTTCTTCCCGATCTTGCTGAACACCATCAGCGGTGTCCGGTCGGTGGATCCGTTGCTGATCAAATCGGCTGTGTCACTGGGCTTCTCACCGCTGCGCCTGTTCCAAAAGGTGATCCTTCCCGCCGCCGTGCCGACCGTTTTCACCGGCATCCGGATGGCGGCCTCGGCCTCCATCCTGGTCCTCATCGCCACCGAGATGTCCGGTGCGCGAGCGGGACTCGGCTATCTCATCACCGCCGCCCAGCAGAATTTCCAGATTCCCGACATGTATGTCGGGATCGTCGCCATCGCGATCGTCGGCCTGGTCTACAACGCCGTACTCGTCGCGATCGAACGCCGCCTCACGCGCTGGCGCCCGCAATCCGATCGTTGAAGCACTATACCGAAGGGACGACGACGCTCGATGTCGCCATCACCGAAAACCTTTCATCTCAACGCCTTTCTGATGGGCGTCGGTCATCACGAAGCCGCCTGGCGCCATCCGCGCACCGAGGAACGGCGCGTGCTGGACGTGAAGCATTTCCAGGAATTGGGCCGCATCGCCGAGCGCGGTAAACTGGATTCCGTCTTCTTCGCCGACGGCTTGGCGGTGGGCCCGCGCATTCAGCGCAATACGCTCGCGGTGTTCGAACCGGTGACACTGCTGTCGGCCATCGCCGCCGCCACCGAACATATCGGTCTGATCGCGACGGCCTCGACGACCTATCACGAACCGTTCAATCTGGCCCGTAAATTCGCCTCGCTCGACCACATCAGCGGCGGGCGGGCCGGATGGAACATCGTCACTTCCGGCACCGTCGACGAGGCCTATAATTTCGGCTACGACGCCATTCCCGACCATGCCCGCCGATATGAGCGCGCCACCGAATTCGTCGATGTCGCATTGCGGTTGTGGGACAGCTGGGAATCCTCGGCCATCGTGCTCGACCCCGAGGCCGGAGTGTTCGCCGACCCGGACAAGGTCCACACCATCGACTACGACAGCGACCGGTTCCGGGTGCGCGGTCCGTTGAACTCCCCGCGCGGTCCGCAGGGCCGGCCACTGCTCGTGCAGGCCGGATCTTCCGAGAGCGGAAAGGAATTCGCCGCCCGCTACGCCGAGGCGGTGTTCACCGCGCAGCGCAGTCTCGAGGACGGGCAACATTTCTACCGCGATCTGAAATCACGGCTGCCGAAGTACGGCCGTGGCGCCGACGAGCTGAAAGTGCTCCCCGGTCTCGTGCCCTACATCGCCGATACGCCCGCCGAGGCGCTCGCGCTGGAGCAGGAGTTCACCGATCTGATCTCCCCCGACTACGCGTTGCGGCAGCTGTCCACGCAGCTGGGCATCGATCTGACCGGCCATCCCCTCGACGCACCGCTGCCGCCGCTGCCGGTGGAGAGCGAGATCGAAGGGAACAAGTCCCGGTTCACGCTGGTGAAGGAGTTGGCCACGCAGGAGAGGCTGACCGTGCGGCAGCTGATCGGCAAACTCGGCGGCGGGCGCGGACATCGCAGCTTCGCCGGGACGCCGGAGCAGATCGCCGACGAACTGCAGACCTGGTTCGAGGCCGGCGCGGCGGACGGATTCAACATCATGCCGCCGTATCTGCCGGGCGGACTCACCGATTTCGTCGACCGGGTAGTGCCCATCCTGCAGGAACGCGGCCTGTTCCGCACCGAGTACACCGCCGATACCTTGCGCGGGCACTACGGCCTCGCGCCGGTGGAGAGCCGTTTCGCGACGGGAGCCGCGATCAGCGCCTGACTGGCGGATACAACGCGACAGGCCCCTTCCGGGTAGATCCGGGAGGGGCCTGTCTGCACGCTTGTGTATGCGGACGAACCGCAGGCGGCGAACCTTACAGGTTGGCGCCGCACACCGGCCAGGCGCCGGGGCCCTGGCTGGCGAGCACATTCTCCGCGACGCGGATCTGCTCGGCGCGGCTGGCGTTGGCCGGGTTGCCACTGCCGCCGTTGGCGTTCCAGGTGCTCTGGGTGAACTGCAGGCCGCCGTAGAAACCGTTTCCGGTGTCGGCGCCCCAGTTGCCGCTGGCCTCGCACTGCGCCACCGCATCCCAGTCGTGGCCGCCGTCGGCAGACGCGGTAGCGGTCAGGCCGAAGGGGACGGCGACGATGGCGCCGGCGACGGCGGCGAAGCCGAGTGCGCGAGTGCTGAACTTACGGTTACGAGACATGTGGTTTCCCCTGCCTGCGCCCAGCCGGCCCGATGGTGACGATTACGGGTCCCTGCCCCCAGGTATGTCGGGGTCGAACTCGAACCGCGGGACAGGGTTGCCGGTGTTCAGCGATTCGAGCGTCAGCCCGGAATTCCGAGCTGCAAACGACGGTAACGGAGAAATCTCGAAACATCACGTTGCGATAACAACCGAACTGTCTCAACCCGACATGGAGGATATTCACGTTTACGCAGCGCATAGTGCGATAAACGCGCATTACATTACTGTAGTTATATAAACGTTATGTGGTCGAGATCACTGAGATATAGTGACCCCAGTCGCATGACGATGCCCGAAATCGGCGGTTTCGCGGCCTCGAATCGCGGGCGGACGCCTATCCGGGCCGGTCGGAGCGCTAACGCTCGGACACGGTGACGGGCCACCGGTCCACCGTCTCCAGCGGCGCGACCTGCGCGTTCTCCAGCGCGTGCGCGACACGCCGACGGTAGCGGGCGGCGAGGGTGGGCGCGCGGCCGGTGCCGCCCGGACGGCATCGCGCGGCATAGGCCAGCCAGCCGGAGGCCTGACGCAGGACCTCTCCGGTGCTCAGCGGCCCCGCGAGCAGCAGACCACCGTATTCGGGTGTCACCGCGACGGCGCTGCCCAGATGCTGCAGACACCGGCAGATTCCCAGTTCGTGACCGAGATCGCGATAGCGGGTCAGCGCCAGCAGCCACCAGCGCATCGCGCGCCGGGGCTCGCCGCGCATCCACCACAGCAGGCCCAACGTTTCGAAGGTGTGTGCCCGCCCGGACGGATGGCGACCGCCGCGGGTCAGGGTTTCGGCCAGCTCGAGCCGGTCACGCGCGGCGTCCAGGCGTCCTTCGTACAGATGTGCGATGGCGAGGTCGTTCAGGGCACAGACCTCCGCGGCGATATCGCGCCGTGGCAGCAGCCACCAGGCGCGCTCGAATCCGGCCACGATCTCGGGCAGCGGGTACTCCCCGCCCGGTAAGCGATCGAAGTCCCGCATCGCCTCGGCGTGCGCGCGGCGAGCGTGCAGGCCCGTGCTCCGGCGCGGGCGGCTGCGCCGCCGGAGAGGACGCGGCCATCGTCGGCGTGTCGCGGTGTCGGGCTGCAGCCCGCAGCGGATCGAGGCCAGTTCGTGAATCTGCGGATGCGCCGCTTCGCTCAGCGCCACCATCGCCCGCGCCGCGGGACCGTCGGAAGGCTTCCCGATCCGGGCGTACCAGAGGTCGAGTGCGTCGGCGATGCGGGCCAGGGCGGGGATGTCGAGCTCGATGCCGTGGTCGCATTTGTCGCATTCGCGCACCAGCTCGGCCAGTCGGTCCGCCGATCCCGTGAACCACCGATGGGCGCCGGCACCGAGCCGGTCCGAATCCAGGGCCACCGCCCAGCGCGTCGCCCGATCGGAGTAGTGCCGGATCAGCGCCGGCCACGCGGCGCGCCACTGCGGTGTGCGGCGGATCACGGCGAGGTCCGGCGAGTTCGTGGACTTGTCCACGGCGAATCGGTCGTGTCCGTAGTGGACGATCACGCCGTGGGCGGCGAGCCGGATCAGAACCTCGCCCGTGGAACGCCGCAGGACCGCGTGCTCCCCCGGCAGGACCGTCGCACTGTCGAGCATCGCGGTGACCGTGTCGTAGAGCGCAGCGGCCTCGTAGTCGGTGAAGGGCAATGCCCGCAGGACGTCGGCGACGGCCGTATCGGCCTCATCCAGCGGCCGCGCCCCGGCCGGTGCGGAGGCCGGCAGCGCCGCGACGGTCCGCTCGACCACCGGTGGCGGCTGGACCAGGTCCGCGGTGAGATCCAGTTCCCGGCGGATGCGCGCACCCTCGCGCATATCCATCGTCTTGCGCCACAGCACATACAGCGCGGCGGCCGCCACCACCGCGACCGCCACCCACCGCAACACCCCCGCCAGCGAGTTCAGCACCCGGCTCTGCCCGACCGAACCCTCCAGCAGTTTCGCCACCACCTCGAGCAGCAGCGACGACGACATCACCCAGGCCGCACCCAGGAAGCCTTGCCAGATCGAGGATTTCGGGGTGGCGATGAGCTGCGACGCGATGTCGTGCTCGGGTCGGTGCGAGTGGCCGCCACTCATCGCACGATCCCGCCCGTCAATCCCGGAACCAGGAAGCGACGCCAGGTCATCAGCAACAGCAGCACCGGCGGGATGGTCGACAGCAGAGCACCGGCCGCGAGATGGGCGGCGTTCTCCTGGAACTGCCGGGCGTCGCCCCACAGCAGCAGCGACCACGGACTGACGTCGGCGCCGCTGACCATGAGTCCGATGAAGAAGTCGTTCCACACCTGAATCAGTTCGAGCACCGCGACCGCGCCGACGGCGGGCCAGGCGGTGGACACCACGCGGCCCAGGACCGCCCACGGTTTCGCCAGACCGTGCAGGGCGTCGGCGGCCGGGCCGTCCGAGGGCGCGAGCAGCGCGCCGCGCAGAATCAGGATCGCGATGGGCAGGCCGATCGCGGCATGCACCACGATCAGCGAGGAGAACGACGTCCCGGTCAACCCCATCCGCTCGATGACACGCCGGATCGGCCCGACGTAGAGCTGCGCGGGCAGGACGGTGAACACCACCAGTACCACCACCGCGATCCGCGAACGCAGCGCATCGGCGGGCAGCGCGGCGAGCTGATGGGCGACCGGGAAGGCCGCACCGATGACCAGGACCGTCGCCCACACCGCGACCCAGCCGGTATTGGCCATGGCGTGCAACAACTCTCGGTGCTGCCAGACCGAACCGGCTCCGGCGAAGGCGGGCCCGTCGGCACCCACCCAGCCGAACACCGCCAACGCCAGCAGCGGACCCAGCGAGAGGAGCGAGACCGCCACGACTCGCAGGACGCCGCGCGCAGTGCGCCTGGTACGGACCGGATCGACGGCCGGGCGGCGCATCCAGCCGACGCGGTGGCGTCGCACGTCGGTCTGCAGAATCCACGCCGCCGAACCGATCAGCACCGCCAGCGGCAGCGAATAGGCCGCGGCCACACCGGGATCGGCATCGGGGTCCGAGACCAGCCGCCACCAGTGCACGGTCGCCGAGTCCAGCGAATACTGCAGCGATCCCGGCACCGCGACCAGGATGATGTCGAAAATCCGGGCCGCCGCGACGGCGACGACGAGGCCCAGAATCAGCAGCACCGGCCGCATCAGTTCGAACAGCCGGGCCCGGGTTCGCGCGACGCCGCGCGCATCCTCGAGATAGCCACGCCGCACGGGATCGGCTTCGATGGCGGCGATCGCGGCGCGGAACAGCGCGAACAGCGCCCCCAGCCAGCACCAGACGAAGGCCACGATCAGCGTGGTCATCAACCAGATGCGCTGCCCGGTCACACCCGGGACCGGCATCCGGTAGTCGGGGTTCTCGGCCAGCAGGCGCAGGGCCAGTCCGGCGACGAACGCGGACACGCCGAAGGGCAGGATCAGCGGCTGCCAGGGCCACCAGCCGCGCCGGCCATGCCAGGCCAGTTCCAGGGCGAGGACCAGAACTGCCACCGCGCACAGGACCCAGACCAGGGTCCGGGCGTAGGCGCCGCGCCCACCGGGCCCGAGCTCGACGCCGATTCCGCGGATCGTGACCGCGAGCGCGATCACCAGGACGGGCCACCACAGAGACCGCCGGCGTACCCGCGCGACGACACTCGCGCCGTCGGGTGCTTGGCGGCGGAAAACCATCGGCCACAATCGGTTTCGCAGCAAACTCCAGCGGCCCCGCACGGCCGCCGCCACCACCGCGCGCACCGCGTCGTCCCCGCGCCACAGCATCGTGCTCACCGCGACCAGGACCACCAGCAGCGCACACCAGCCGACCATCTCCCACTGGGCGCGGACCGCGGTCCAGACCGTGGTGGCGGCCGGTCCCACCAGCAGCAGCAGGATCAGCAGCAGTGCGGGCAGCTGCGCCGGCCACATCGACCACCGCCGGGGGTGGCGGCCCGGGATCACCGGACCGGCGATCCGCGTGAGCGCCGGCTCCAGATCCAGCCCGTGAGCGTGGATGTGCCCGGCCGTCATCGCGCTCTCCGTTCGGACTCGTCGAGTGCGCGCACGGCGTGGTCGACCGCCGCGTCCAGTCGTTCGGCGTGGCCGTCGCCGACGGTGATGAGCAAATCGGTCAGTATCCGCCACAGGCCGTCGCGGCGTCCGGCGGCGCCGATGAGGTCGGCGAAATCGAAGGCGGTCCACGAATGCAGCTCGCCCGCAACCGGTTCCAGCATCGGCGGGTGGTCCGGGACCGTGCGCGGGCTGGGCGCCAGGAAGCCGCCGTAGTCGCCGATCCAGGCCGAGACGGCGGCCGGTGCGGTCAGGGCGCCGAGTACCGGTACCGCATCGTGGGCGCCGGCCGCGGTCGCGACGATCACGTCGCCGCCGCCGATGGCCGGGCGCGGACCGCCGGGCGCCACCGCCGGAAAGGGCATCACGCCCACGGCATCGGCGGGCCGGTTCGCCCGGCGCAGGCAGCTGCGCACGATGGGTTCCGCGAAATCGGGCGCCACCACCATCGCCGCGGTCCGCCGTTCGAACACCTCACGCACCGATTCCGGAAATTGCCGGGTCAGGGTCGCGGCGATACCGCCCGGGAAGGTGTCGCGCGGCGCCCACAGCGTGCCCAGTCGGTACAGGGTCGCCCGCACCGCGTCGCGATCCCATTCCCGCGGACGGTCCGGTTCGCCGGCGGAGGCCAAATCCTGGTAGTCCCAGGCGGATTCGCCGTAGAGGATGTTGCCGAACAGGTCGGCCAGCACCCAGCCGTCGGCACCGCCCAGTGCCAGAGGACGGCGGGTGGTCGCCGCGGCGATGCGTTGCGGCCACTGGGAGACGGTCCAATCACGCGGGTCGTCGCGCGGGCGGTCGCCGCCGAAGGCGTAGCGGTCGTACCACACCAGCGATTTGTCGGCAGCCTTGAACGGAATGCCGTAGAGCGCACCGTCTTTCCACAGCAGCGAGCGCCACTGTTCCGGATAGCGCGGGCCCGCCGCGTCGTGCCACAACGTGGGCGGCAGCGCCCGCAGCACCCCGCCCGCCAGCTCTCCGATCCGGCCGACCTCGGGCAACATCACCAGATCGGGTGCGGAGCGGCCGCGCGCCTGCAGGGCCGTATCGATGTCGTCGCCGAGCGGCAGCACCGCGACCGTGGCACCCAGCCCCGCGTCCTCCAGTACCCGGCGGAACGCGGCCAGCTCGGATCCGCTCCAGGGCACCGCGATACGCACCGAGGCGGGGTGGCCGAACAGCACTCCGGGCGCGCACGCGGTCAGCATCGGCGCCAACGCCGCGGCACGCAGCACCGCCCGCCGTGTCGCCATCCCCACCCCCGAGTCCGCGTGCCGTGCACCGAAATTCGAATGCCGGTCCGCATGATATGCGGACCGGCATTCGGATCATCGCTGAAATACGGTTACCCCGTCAACGTCCCGGATATTCCGGCGGCTGCCACGGGCGCCCGCCGGCATCGCCGGGGCGCGGCGCCGGTTGCTGCTGCTGCGCCGGCGGCGACGGCGGAATGGGCGCGCTCTGCGGCGGCAGATGCCGGGGCTGATTGGGCGCGACCAGCGGCGAATCGACCGGTGTGGCCGCCGCGGCCTCGGCGGCACGCACCGCTCGCTCGGCGGCCGGGTCGGTTTTGATGTCGAACCAGTCGGCGACTTCGTCGGCGTCGTCGTCGGGTGCGTTCGCGGCGCCGTCGTCACTGGGCTCGTAGCGGAAGATGCCGTCCTCGCCCTGGGTGCCGAAGTTGCGGGCGAACCCTTCCAGTGCCTTGCCGAAGTCGCTGGGCACCATCCAGACCTTGTTGGCATCGCCCTTCGCCACCAGCGGCAGTGTCTGCATGTACTGGTAGGCGAGCAGTTCCGGGGTCGGTTTGCCGGATTTGATGGCGGCGAAGACCTTTTCGATCGCCTTCGCCTGGCCCTGCGCCTGCAGGTAGGCGGCCGCACGTTCACCCTGGGCGCGCAGGATCCGGCTCTGCCGCTCACCTTCGGCGGACAGGATGGCCGACTGCTTGGAACCTTCGGCCGCGAGGATCTGCGACTGCTTGGCGCCCTCGGCCGTTTTGATCTGGGCCTCGCGATTACCTTCCGCGGTGAGGATTATCGCGCGCTTCTCACGGTCGGCCTTCATCTGCTTCTCCATCGATTCCTGGATCGACGGCGGCGGATCGATGGCCTTCAATTCCACTCGCGCCACCCGCAGGCCCCAGCGGCCGGTCGCCTCGTCGAGGACGCCGCGCAGCTGCGAGTTGATCTGGTCACGCGAGGTCAGCGTCTCCTCGAGGGTCATACCGCCGACCACGTTGCGCAGGGTGGTGATGGTCAGCTGCTCCACCGCGGCGATGTAGTTGCTGATCTCGTAGACCGCGGCCTGCGGGCTGGTGACCTGGAAATACACCACCGAGTCGATCTGCACGGTGAGGTTGTCCTGGGTGATCACCGGCTGCGGCGGGAACGAGACGACCCGTTCGCGCAGGTCGACCTTGGCGCGGATCCGGTCGGCGAACGGGACCAGGAATGTCAGCTGGCCCGATACGGTCCGTGAATATCTGCCCAGCCGCTCGATCACCGCGGCCTCGGCCTGCGGTACCAGCGCGATCGACTTGAAGACCACCACCGCGACCAGCACCACGATGACGATCGCGACGATCAGTACAGCCATTACGGCCCCTTCCAGACGACGGCGTGCGCGCCGTCGATCTTCATGACGTAGACGGTCTCACCCTCGGCATATTCATCGGCCGGGTCGAACGGGCGTGCACTCCACACCTCGCCACCGATCTTCACCTGACCGCTGTTCTCGTTCACCGGCTCCAGCACCTTCGCCGTCTTTCCCGGCAACGCATCGACATTCGTCGGCGTGGGCGGTGGAGTCGCGAAGCGGCGCAACAACATCGGGCGGACGACGAACAGCAGCCCGATGGCGGAGATGGCGAACACCACGGCGTCGATCACCACCGACGTCTGCGCGATCCCGGCAACCCCCGCGGTGATCAACGCCGCCCCGCCCAACATGAGCAGCGTGAAGTCACCGGTGAGCATCTCGGCTGCGGCGAGCAGAATTCCCGCGACCAGCCATACGATTGCGGCCACGAGTCAACCGTACCGTGCCTGTCCGTTTTTCCGCGCCTTTAAGCGGACGAGTCGAGCGGAAACACCCCGGTCATCGGTCCGGATCCGGTGGCGCGAGCCGTCGTCCGGCCGGATCGCACCGCCGCTCGTGGGCTCGCCTCCCGCCGAACGGCAAGGGAAACAGGTAGTTTCGGCCGGGTGAGTGCGCGCGACTACGGTGACATCTATTCCGGACATGCTCGAACCCGCAAGCGCGCGGTACCGCAGGTCGTCGCCGAACGCGATCTCGTCGCCGAGGACGCGGCCAGCGGATTCTGCGGCGCCGTGGTCGGTTTCGAGCGCACCTACGACGGCGACTTCGTCAAACTCGAGGACCGTGGTGGAAGGGTCCGGCTGTTCGCCTTGCGGGAGGCGGCGTTCCTCATCGACGGCCGGCCGGTGACGCTGGTTCGTCCGAAGGCGTCCGCGCCGGCCGCGCCCACCCGCTCCGCCTCGGGCTCGACGCGGGTGGAGGGGCTGCGTGCCCGCGTCGCGCGCGCCAGCCGGATCTGGGTCGAGGGCGTGCACGACGCGGCGCTGGTGGAACGCGTGTGGGGGCACGATCTGCGCGTGGAGGGCGTGGTCGTGGAGCATCTGGAAGGCCTCGATCATCTCGCCGAGCGTCTGACCGACTTCCGCCCGGAGCCCGGCCGCCGGGTCGGGGTACTGGTCGATCACCTGGTCACGGGGTCCAAGGAGACGAATCTGACCACCGGCCTCGGCCCCCACGTCCTGGTGACGGGTCATCCCTACATCGATATCTGGCAGGCGGTGCGGCCACAGGCCGTCGGTATCGAGGCCTGGCCGCAGGTGCCGCGCGGTGAGGACTGGAAGACCGGTGTCTGCCGCCGCCTCGGCTGGGGTACCCCGTCGGAGGGCTGGCGGCGGGTCTACAACGCCGTCGACAGCTTCCGCGATCTGGAGGCGCCGCTGCTGGGCGCGGTGGAACAGCTCATCGACTTCGTCACCGAACCGGAGTGAGGACGTCGGTTCGCCGTACGCATGCCGATCCACAGGTTGCGTGGTTACGCTGGCCGGTATGACGCCGCTGCAGCGCTACATCGCAGAGGAGATCGGTACCGACCACGCCGAGGGCCTGCTCAGCCGCCGGGAGGCGCTGCGGCGGCTGAGCCTGCTCGGGCTCGGCACCCCGGCCGCGGTGGCGCTGCTGGCCGCGTGCGCGCAGCGCTCCGGCACCCCGGCGGGGACGACGAAGCCCACCGCACCGGCCAGCTCGGCCCCACCACCCGGAACCGCGACCGCGGTTCAGCCCACCGCGATCACCTTTCCCGGCCCCGACGGCCGCACCCTGCAGGCCGCCTGGGCCGCCGCGGCGCAACCTCGCGGCGGCGTCCTGGTGATCCACGAGAACAAGGGCCTCACCGACCACATCCGTTCCGTCGCAGGGCGTTTCGCCGGAATCGGCTATTCCGCGCTCGCGGTGGATCTGCTCTCCGAAGAGGGCGGTACCGCTACCTTCACCGACCCGGCCGCCGCCACCGCGGCGCTGGGCAAAGCACCGCAGGACCGTTTCATCGCCGATCTGCAAGCCGGTGTGGCGGAGCTGGGCCGCCGGGTGCCGGGAAAGAAGCTGGGCGCCACGGGCTTCTGCTTCGGCGGTGGCCTCACCTGGCTGCTGCTCACCCACGGCACCCGGGAGCTGGCCGCGGCCACGCCGTTCTACGGTCCGTACCCCGGTGACGACGACATCACCACGGCGACGGCGGTTCTCGCCGTGTACGGCGCACTCGACAAGCGTGTCGCCGCCACACGGCCAGCGGCCGAGGCGGCGTTGAACCGTGCCGGCGTGCCGCACGAGATCTTCGTCGCCGACAACGCCAATCACGCGTTCTTCAACGACACCGGCGCGAACTACCAGCCCACCGCGGCCGCCGCCGCCTGGCAGCGCGTGACCGACTGGTACGCGCAGTATCTCGGTTGAGGCGCGCCGGTGCGATCAGGCTCGCGGTCCTCGCGGCGGGTCTCGTCGCGGCGGGTGCGGCGGTGTCCGGGAGCGCGGTGCGTCCGCCGTTGTTCGAGCCGGCCGCCGTGCGGGCGACTCCCCCGATGGGGTGGAATTCCTGGGATTCCGGAATGGCGCTGACCGAGCAGTCGGTGCGGGAGACGATCGACGCGATGGTGTCGAACGGTATGCGTGACGCCGGCTATCGCTACGTCGATCTGGACGCGGGCTGGGCTGCGCCGCAACGAGATTCGTCGGGCGATCTGACGGCGGACCCGATCCGGTTCCCGCACGGCATCGCGGCGGTGGCCGGCTACGCCCACGAACACGGTATGTATCTGGGTCTGTATGCCAGTCCGTTCGACGAGATCTGCGGGCAGTCCCCCGCCACCGCGAGTCGCGGCCACGAACTGCAGGATGCGCGGCAATTCGCACAGTGGGGTGTCGACCTGCTCAAATACGACTGGTGCCGGACCGATGCGAATCACGACGAGCAGGTTCGCGATTTCGCCTGGATGCGCGACGCGCTGCGATCGACCGGACGCGGCATCGTCTACATGATCAATCCGAACAGCTCGGCCGACGCCCGCGCGGGCGTCGACTACGACTGGTCGGGCGTGGCGAATTCGGCCCGCAGCACCGACGATCTGATCCCGATGTGGCGCAACACCTTTCCCGAGCCCGATATCGGCGGATTCGACACCACGTCGGTCCGCGGTGTCGCCGACGAGGCGCAGGCCGCCCTGCAGGCCCGGCCCAGCCGTCCGGGATATTGGCCCGACCCCGATATGCTCGTCGTCGGACTGTCGATGTCGCAATTCCTCGGAGCCCATCTGGACGGTCTGCCCGGAACCGCCGTGCGCCGCTCGGCACTCACCGCAGCCGAGACCGCCTATCTGGCCCGGCGGTTGGGGATATCACCGGACACGCTGGCGATGCTGCGCGATCCACACACCCTGTCACCCGCCGAGGAGCAGGCGCATCTGTCGTTGTGGGCGATGCTGTCCGCCCCGCTCATCGCGGGAAACGATGTCCGCACGATGAGCGAGCCCACGCGCGAGCTGCTCACCGATGCCGGTGTGATCGCCATCGACCAGGACCCTCGGGTGGCGCCCGCGGCACCGCTGCGCCGTGATCACCGAATCCTCACCAAACCACTGGCCGACGGTTCGGTCGCCGTGGCGCTGCTCAACCCCGGCGACCAGCCACTCACGCTCGCGACCACCGCCGCCGAAACCGGTCTCGCCCAGGCACATTCGTACACGGTGCACGACATCTGGACCACGACGACCACCGCGACCGACGGCCGTATCGTCGCACCGGACATCCCCGCACACGGCGTGGCGCTGCTGCGGATCACGCCCACCGGTTGAGATGTTCGAGCTACCGTGGACCCGCCGCCGACAACCGCGCGGATCCGCATCGCGCCCGGACATCGGTGAGTCAGGGGCGATCCGGCTGCGGGTCGCCCAGCCGGGCGCGGATCGCGCCCCATGGGTCGGCGAATGCGTGCGCGCCGTCGCGGTACGGCGACAGGCGGCCGAGGTACCACCGCATCACCGGGGCGAACGGACGGGTGAGAAGCCGCATTCGGCCTGTCCTGCTGCGGATTTCGGCGAGCATGTCCGGAAACGAGTGATGCTGGAAGCGCAACACTTCCTGCGAGCGGCCGGTATCCATCCAGTCCGTGGCGAACCAGTCCGCATCGCTGTCCGGGTTCCCATCCAGCCCGTGCGGAATGGCCCCCGGTAATCCGGAGGCGGCGGCGATCGATGCGCCGATATCGCTCTGGCGCAACCGATGTGAGGTGTCGCCGCCGATGAGGAAGACCTCGCGCACGGACGGCGTGACGGTCGCGGCCGTGAACGCGGCGGCCACATCGCGCACGTCGACCGTGTTGATCCGTCCGTCGGCTGGCAGCGCCGCCTCGAAGGCGAGCATGTCGGCGTGCAGGCCGAGCATCGGTTCGACGGTGAGCACGCCGCCGAGCCGCAGGATCACCCACTCCAGCCGCGACGACCGCACCAGCTGCTCGGCTTCCACCTTGTGCGCGCCGTACAGGTCGGCCGGCCGCACCGGGGTGTCGGACGTGAGCAATTCGCCGGACCGATGCGGGTTGCGCGAACCGTAGACCGCGATACTCGACGCGAGGACGAACCGCGGCGGCGCGGTGAGCTCGGCCGCGGCATCGAGCAGCGTCGCCGTGGCATCGACGTTGACCGCCCGGGCGAGGCCACGACGCTGGTAACAGACCGGCGGGATGATCGCGGCGAGGTGGACGATCGCGCGGGGGCGCACCGATCGCAGCAGGTCGCGAACCTGCTGTGGCACAGTCAGATCGGCCCACCGCACCTCGACCCCGGCACCGGCGGACTTGCGCGCGGCGCGGCGGTTGGCCGGGATGTCGAGGTCGGTCGCGACCACCCGCGCCCCCTCCGCCGCGAGGGCGCGCACCAGCGCGGTGCCGACGAGTCCGAAAGCGCCGGTGACGAGAATCGGCCCCGAAGTCACTCCGACACCACGCTTCCGGCGATCAGCGGCAGGTCCAACGCGGTGCGGATTCCGGCGGGGGCAGCGACCACAGCGGGGATGGCATTGACGATCCGGCACGCGGCGGCGACGATCGCCGCGTGATTGTGGTCGCCGTGGCGGCTGGTGGGACAGATGTCGACGGTATAGGAGGGCTCGCCCACGATCTCGACCCGATAGGACCCGCCCGGCTGCGCCGGCTGCGGCCAATCGGGACGCAGATCGCCCCGCAGCCTGGTGGTGTGCTCGATGACGATGACCGGGCGGCCCTTCACCAGTCCGCGGATCTCGAAATGTATTGCCGCGACCGACCCTTCGGGCACGTGCCCGGCCGCGATGTCGAAGCTCTCCGGCGCCGGTTCCCGTTCGTAGGATTCGGTGATCTCGTCGACGGTGATGCCCAGCCCCGCCTCGAGTTGCCGGATCGTCGTGCCCCAGGCCATGCCCAGCACGCCGGGCTGCAGCAGCATCGGCACCTCGTCGAGGGGTTTACCGAATCCCATGACGTCGAACATGACCGTCGCGCCGTCATAGGTGGCGTAATCCGCGATCTCCGAACACCGCACCTGTTCGATGTCGCGGCAGGTGCCGGCGAAGGCGAGCGGGACCAGATCGTTGGCGAAACCGGGATCGATACCGGTGATGAAGGTGCTCACATCCCCCTCGCGCGCGGCCTCCTCGAGCGGGGCGAAGAACTTGTCCGGCAACACCTTCCACGGATATTGCAGCAGTCCGGGGGCCGATCCGACGATATCGACGCCGGCGGCGAGGATGCGGCGGCAGTCCTCGAGGGCTTCCAGCAGCCGGGTATCGCCCATCGCGCAGTAGACCGCGCAGTCCGGCCGCAGGGCGAGCAACTCCGCCAGGTCGCCGGTGGCGCGGACACCGGTGGTGACGTCCAGCCCGGCCAGTTCGCCGGCATCCTTGCCGACCTTCTCCTTCGTCGAGACGCACACGCCGACCAGTTCGAAGCGCGGGTCGTCGATCAGGCCGGCCAGTGCGAGCCGGCCGACGTTGCCGGTGCCGATGTGCACGACGCGGATGGGCATTCGTTTCTCCTCGGGTCGCTGCGGCCCAGCGCCGCGCGGTCGCGGTCGGCGTCGCCGCAACACCGTCGGGTGATCACGCGAGCCACCGTCGGACATCTGTCTGGACAGTACTACGATCCTTCGGCGACGGACACCGGATTCCCGGCGCACACCACGGTCAGAGCCCTGGAACAGTGTCTAGAACATGTTCCAGTTTGCATGGTAGCGTCACCGGCATGGGACGTGTAGACGGCAAAATTGCACTCATCAGCGGGGGCTCGCGAGGTATGGGTGCGGCCCATGCGCGACTGCTCGTCGCCGAAGGCGCGAAGGTCGTGATCGGGGACATTCTCGACGACGAAGGCGCCGCTCTGGCCGGCGAACTCGGCGATGCCGCACGTTTCGTGCACCTCGACGTGACCGAACCCGACGACTGGGCGGCGGCGGTGTCCACAGCGGTCGGCGAATTCGGCAAGCTCGACGTGCTGGTCAACAACGCGGGCATCGTCAACGGCAATTCGCTGCGCAAATTCGAACTGGAACAGTGGCGCCGCATCCTCGATGTGAACCTCACCGGAACGTTTCTCGGCATGCAGGCCGTGGTCGATCCGATGATCGCCGCCGGCGGCGGATCCATCGTCAACGTCTCCTCGATCGAAGGACTGCGCGGCGCGCCGTGGGCACACGGCTATGTCGCCTCCAAGTGGGGTGTGCGCGGCCTGGCCAAGTCGGCCGCACTGGAGTTGGCGCCGCACAACATTCGCGTGAATTCGCTGCACCCCGGGCTGATCCGCACCCCCATGACCGCCGCCATCCCCGACGATCTGGTGACGATTCCGCTGGGCCGCCCGGCACAGCCCGAGGAGGTGGCGACCTTCGTGCTGTTCCTCGCGAGTGACGAATCCTCGTATGCGACGGGCTCGGAGTTCGTCGTGGACGGCGGTCTGGTGACCGCGGTACCGCACAAGACCTCCTGACCCCGGACGACATCACCACCAGGAGCACAGATGCCCGAAACACACACCAGCACAATCGATCCCGCGACCCTGCTGCGGCTGCCGACCCACAACGGGCACGCCCTGCTCGCCGGACTGCGGCGTCATCGGCGCGACCCGGTCATGACACTCGGCGACACCGTCCTCACCGGTGCCGACGTCATCGACGCCATCAGCCGGTACATCGCCGCGTTCGCCGCCCACGAGGTCGGGCTCGGCACCCCGAGCGCGCTGCTCGCCCTCAACCGTCCCGAGGTGCTGTTCATTCTGGGCGCCGGCCAGATCGCCGGACATCGGCGCACCGCACTGCATCCGATGGGCGGGCTCGACGACCACGTGCATGTGCTGACCGACGCCGGGATCACGAATCTCGTCATCGATCCGCAGCCGGCGTTCGTCCGGCGCGCCCGCGAACTGGCCGACCGAGTGCCCGAACTGAAGCGCATCCTCGTCCTCGGCCCGGTACCGGAGGAACTGGCCGACGTCGGCGTCGACTTGATCTCCGCCGCAGCGCAATACACTTCGGAACCGATCGAAGCGGTCGACATCCCACCGGATTTCGTCGTCTCGATCAGCTACACCGGCGGCACCACCGGCAAGCCCAAGGGCGTCATCGGCACCGCCGGGACCATGGCGACCATGACCCAGATCCAGCTGTCGGAATGGGAATGGCCGCAGCGCCCGCGATTCCTGATCTGCACGCCGCTGTCGCACGCGGGCGCCGCGTTCTTCCTGCCGGTGGTGCTCCAGGGCGGGCAATGCGTGGTTCTTCCGCGATTCGACGCCGGTGAGGTGCTGCGCGCCATCGAGGAACACCGCATCTCGGCGACCATGCTGGTGCCGTCGATGCTGTACGCACTGCTCGATCATCCCGATATCGACTCGCGCGATCTGTCCTCGCTGGAAACGATCTACTACGGCGCCTCCTCGATCGATCCGAAACGCCTGACGCAGGCCATCGCGCGGTTCGGCCCCATCTTCGCCCAGTACTACGGCCAGTCCGAAGCGCCGATGGTGATCAGCTATCTGGGCAAGGACGAGCACGACGAGGCTCGGCTCACCTCCTGCGGGCGCCCGTCGGCGGCGCTGCGCACCGGGCTGATCGGCACGGACGGACAGCGTGTGGCCCCGGGCGAGGTCGGCGAGATCTGTGTCTCCGGGCCACTGTTGGCCGGCGGATACCTGAATCTCCCGGACGTCACCGCGGAAACCTTCCGCGACGGCTGGCTGCACACCGGGGATCTGGCTCGCGAGGATCCCGACGGCTTCTGGCATATCGTCGGCCGCAGCAAGGACATGATCGTCACCGGCGGCTTCAACGTCTTTCCCCGAGAGGTGGAGGACGTCATCGCCGCCGATGCCCGCGTTCAGGGCGTAGCCGTCGTCGGCGTCGCCGATCCCCGCTGGGGCGAGGCCGTGACGGCCGCGGTCGTCTTCGACCCGGCCACCGCCGCCGATTCCGAGGCGGTGGCCGCGGCGATCGACGACATCCAGCAGGATGTCAAGCGCCGCAAGGGTTCCGTACAAGCTCCGAAACACGTCATCGTGGTCGAAGCGCTGCCGTTGACGGGGCTGGGCAAGGTCGACAAGAAGGCCGTGCAAGCCCTCGTCACCGCCGAACTCGAGCGGTAGGCAGAGACCCGGCCTTACGAGCGCGCCCCGCGCCCCGGCTCACTCACGACGTCGGCGAAACATCGTGCGCCGGTGGCGATCTCGGTCGCCTCCGCCATATCCAGCCGGAATTCGTGGTCGGCGGCGGGTGCGGGGCCCTCGTGATGGCTGATGCCGGCGGCGCCGATGACGTAGTGCAGAGCCGTGTCGCCGATATGAACCGTGACCGTGCCGGCGGGCACGACCTCGGCGACCGCGCGTCCCAGCGGCAGCGCGAACCAGTGTGCGCGCACCGCGTCGGTGGCACGCCGCTCCCCCAGCAGCGGCGCCCCCCATTCCGACAGCGCCTGCAGCACAGGCCGCAGCGCCGCGCCGGCGGGTGTGAGCTCGTAGACGGCGGCCGCCGATCGCGACCCCACCTTGCGATGGGTGAGTATGCCGTCGCGTTCCAGATCCTTCAGCCGGGCCGCCAGGATATCGGTGCTGATGCCCGGAAGGTCGGCGAACAGATCGCTGTATCGCCGTGGTCCCGAGCACAATTCGCGAACCACCAGCAGGTTCCAGCGGTCCCCGACGACTTCGAGCGCGCGGCTGACCGGGCAGTAGTGGTCATAGGTTCGGCGTGGCACACCCCCAGCCTATCTCAGCACTTGGAAATTCCAAGCGAAAACTTGGAATAACCAAGTACAGTAGGCGGCCTACACGCCGGAAGGGGATGTTCATGCAGGTCAGCCAGTCCAGCAAACTGATGGGAGTCTCGTACGAGATTCGCGGCCCGGTCGCCGAGCAGGCCGCACGACTGGAAGCTGAGGGCCATCACGTCGTCAAACTCAACACCGGCAACCCGTTGCCGTTCGGCTTCGAGGCGCCCGCGGAGATCCTGCAGGACATCGTCCGCACCTTGCCCGCCTCGACCGGCTACTCGTCCTCGAAAGGCCTGTTGCCCGCGCGGCGCGCGGTGGTGCAGCACTACCAGACCCTCGGCGTCCCCGACCTCGACGTCGAGGACGTCTTTCTCGGCAACGGTGTCTCCGAGCTGATCATGATGGCGCTCACGGCGCTTCTGGAAAACGGGGACGAAGTGCTCGTTCCCGCACCGGATTTCCCGCTGTGGACGGCGGCGACGACACTCAACGGCGGCCGGCCGGTGCACTACATCTGCGACGAGGGCGCCGACTGGTACCCGGATGCGTCCGACATCTCGGCCAAGATCACCGACCGCACCCGCGCCCTCGTGCTCATCAACCCGAACAATCCCACCGGCGCCGTCTACCCGCCCGAGGTGCTGCGGGAGATCCTCGACATCGCCCGCCGCCACAACCTGGTGGTCTTCGCCGACGAGATCTACGACAAGATCTACTACGACGGACTCACCCACACCTCGATCGCCGCGCTGGCGCCCGACCTGCTGTGCCTGACCTTCTCGGGCCTGTCCAAGGCCTATCGCTGCGCGGGCCTGCGCGGCGGCTGGCTCGTCGTCTCCGGGCCCACCGGCCACGCGGAGAACTACCTCGAGGGCCTCACCATGCTCGCGGGGCTGCGGCTGTGCGCGAATGTCCCTGCGCAACAAGCGATTCAGGCCGCACTCGGCGGGCACCAGAGCATCCACGACCTGACGCTGCCCGGCGGCCGCCTGCGCGAACAGCGGGACCGCGCCTGGGAGGCGCTCACCGCCATCCCGGGCATCACCTGCGTGAAACCCAAGGGCGCCCTGTACGCGTTCCCGCGCATCGATCCGCGCGTCTACGCCATTCACGACGACGAACAATTCGTGCTCGATCTCCTGCTGCAGGAAAAGCTGCACATCGTGCAGGGCACCGGCTTCAACTGGCCCACTCCCGACCATTTCCGGATCACCACCCTGCCGCACGCCGACGAACTGGAGGCCATCATCGAGCGGATCGGCCGGTTCCTCTCCACCTACCGGCAATAGCCGCGTCCGCCGCACCGCCGACGATCCGGCCACCGGTGTTATCCGGAATCTCGCGGAGGTTTGGGGCGAATCCCGCGCGGCATTCCGATCGCAGGAAAGGAATCGCCATGATCGTCATTCTCGGGCTCGTCATTCTCATCGCCGCAGTGGTGGCCGGCGTCGTCGGCGTGGTCGTCAACACCGGCGCAAGCCATGCGGTGAACGGCAATTTCACGGCCTTCGGCTATCACTTCACCGGCTCCACCGGGACGCTGTTCCTCTACGGCATCATCGTCGGCGCGGTCGGGATGGCGGGGCTGAGCCTGCTGCTGGCCGGCACCCGCCGCAACGCGCGCCGTGCGAGCGCCGCCCGCCGGGAACTCGACGGCACCCGCCGCGACGCTCCCATCTACTACGGCCCCGCCCCCACCGCGGACGCACCGCACACCGCCTCCCAGCCGGTCGGTGGTACGCAGCCCGCCGCACCCAAGCGGGGTCTGGGCAGGATGTTCGGGCGCGGCCGGACCGTCCACCAAGCCTGATCGAGGCGGCCGGTGTCCGTGCCGCGTCTTTCTCCTTTACCCACCTCCGGCACCCCTCCGCCCGGTACCATTTATGAGCGCACAGGGTGTGACCAGCCATATCCGGACGCCTTTCGCGAACCGGACGAGTGGCCGTCGCACGGCAGTCCCTATCGACTCTCGGGCGTTTCGTACGAGTTCGAGAGTATCCAGCAGGCATCGAGGCCGCGCCCCGACGACCCACGGATGGACACGTGCGGGGGCGGCCCCGGACCGGATCGACAGTGATCCGATGACTCTCCGTCCGGAGGTGGATGGTGGCCGAGAAATTCGAAGGACATATCGCGCTCGACATTCGTGATTCCGTCGCCGACTGGAAGCCGTTCGCGGAACCGACCGCACCCCGCGGCGCGCCCAATGTGCTGTATCTGGTGTGGGACGACATCGGAATCGCCACCTGGGACTGCTACGGCGGGCTGGTCGAGATGCCGAATATGCAGCGAATCGCCGACCACGGAATCCAATTCACCCAGTTCCACACGACCGCGCTGTGTTCCCCGACGCGCGCTTCGCTGCTCACCGGGAGGAATCCGACATCCGTCGGAATGGCGACCATCGAGGAGTTCACCGACGGCTTTCCGAGTATGAGCGGCCGGATTCCCGACGACACCGCCCTGTGTTCGGAGGTCCTCACCGAGCGCGGATGGAATACCTACGCCGTCGGCAAATGGCATATGACTCCGCTCGAGGAAAACAACCTGGCGGCGTCGAAACGTCACTGGCCGCTGGGGCGCGGATTCGAGCGGTTCTACGGATTCCTCGGCGGCGAGGCCGACCAGTGGTATCCCAATCTGGTCTACGACAATCACCCGGTCACGCCGCCGTACTCGCCGGAGGACGGATATCACCTGTCGAAAGATTTGGCCGACAAGTCGATCGAGTTCATTCGTGACGCCAAGGTCATCGCACCGGACAAACCGTGGTTCATGTACCTGTGTCCCGGGTGCGGTCACGCGCCCCATCATGTGCCGCGGGAATGGGCGGACAAGTACCGCGGCAGATTCGACATGGGATACGAGAAGTACCGCGAGATCGTGCTGGACAACCAGAAGCGCATGGGATTGATCCCGGAGGACACCGAACTGTCTCCGATGAACCCGTACGCGGACGCCACCGGGAGCAACGGCGAGCCCTGGCCGCTGCAGGACACGGTGCGCGCATGGGATTCGCTGTCGGAGGACGAGAAACGACTGTTCCGTCGCCAGGCGGAGGTGTTCGCCGGCTTCCTGTCCTACACCGATGCCCAGATCGGGCGGGTTCTCGACTATCTGGAGGAGAGCGGGCAGCTGGACAATACGATCATCGTCGCCTTTTCCGACAACGGTGCCAGCGGTGAGGGCGGTCCGAACGGGTCGGCCAACGAGATGAAGTTCTTCAACGGCTATATCGACACGATCGAGGACAGCCTGGCCAAACTCGACGAGTTGGGGTCGCCGACCACCTACAACCACTACAGCATCGGGTGGGCGATGGCCTTCAACACCCCGTACAAGCTGTACAAACGGTACGCATCTCACGAGGGCGGCATCGCCGACGCCTGTCTGCTCTCCTGGCCGGCCGGAATCGCCGCCCGCGGCGAACTGCGCCACCACTACCTCAACGTCTGCGATATCACCCCGACGGTCTACGACCTGCTCGGCATCACGCCCCCGGACACGGTGAAGAACGTGGCGCAGCGCCCGCTGGAAGGGGTCAGCTTCCGGGCCCTGCTCGACGATCCGAACGCCGACTCCGGCAAGCACACCCAGTTCTATTCGATGCTCGGCACCCGCGGCATCTGGCACCGGGGATGGTTCGCCGACGCGGTGCACGCGGCGTGCCCGTCGGGCTGGGGGCATTTCGACAGCGACCGGTGGGAGCTGTTCCATATCGAAGAGGACCGCAGCCAGATGCACGACCTGGCCGGCACACATCCCGAGAAGCTGGAGGAATTGAAGGCGCTGTGGTTCGCCGACGCCGAGAAGTACAACGGTCTGCCGCTCTACGATCTCGACATCGTGTCGGTGATGCTGCGCGACCGGCCGACGTACGCCAAGACCCGGGACACCGCCGTCTACTATCCCGGCATCGCCGAGGTGGGGCCGGGGGCCGCGCTGGAGATTCGCGGCCGGTCCTTCGCCTTGCTCGCCGAGACGACCATCACCAGTCCCGGCGCCGAGGGCGTGCTGTTCGCCCACGGTGGGCGCCTCGGCGGTCACACGCTGTTCCTGCAGGACGGACATCTGTACTACGTCTACAACTTCCTCGGCGAGGAGGAACAGGTGATGGTCTCCGACCGCCCGGTGCCGCTCGGTGACCACGTCCTGGGCATGCGCTACGAACGGAAGGGCACGCGGCCGGACAATTTCACCCCGACCGGGGAGGCGGTCCTCTACATCGACGAGAACCCGGTGGGTTCGCTCGACGATATGCGGACCCAGCCGACCGTGTTCTCCGGCGTCGGCGAGGGCGTCCGGGTCGGTCGCGACGGCGGCCAGTCGGTATCGCCGCGCTACCACGCGCCCTTCCCGTTCACCGGCGGAATCATGCACCAGGTCGTCGAGGATGTGAGTGGTAAGCCGTATCTCGACCTCGAAATGGCTGCCGCCGCTGCCTTTTCGCGGGATTGAGGCTGCCCGCCGCGGCAACCCCGACGCGCACGATAGCTGCACCAGTGCCCACGGGATTGCCGCGGCACCACTATCCTCGAACCATGTGTTCTCCCAGTGCCACGCTGACGGTGTGGGCGGGCTCGTGGCTGGCGGGCCGCAGCGCGCCCGACGACGTGCTGGACGCGTTGCGCGCCTGGTCTCCGCAGCACGGTGTCGCCGCCGGTGACCCGCTGACCGGCGGACGGACGGGACTGCCGTGGCCGTCGGCCGAGCCGTTGGAGGTCGGCACCGGAATCATGGTTCTGCTCAAGGTCATTCGCGAGGCAATGGCCGAGCCGGGGGCCCAGATGCGGCTGGTGCTGCCCGTGCCGGGCGATGCGCGCGGATTGCCGGCGGGCACCGAATTCGCCACGGCGGCAATGGATGCAGAGGAGGGCGTGATCGCCGGCGTACCCGGCGGCGAGGGTGTGGCGCTGGTGCCGCAGTGGACCGACGAGGAATCGTTGCAGTGGACCGTCTTCCACACCCCGGTTCCGGTCCCGGCACCGGATATGGCGCTCGGCGAGGCCGAATACGCGATGCGCGAGGCGGTGCGCGAGGCCGCGGAAGCCCTGATGCGGTTGCACACCACCGCGATCGGCGGTGACGACGATCCGCGCGAATTGATCGAGGCCGAATTGGCCGCCTGCTCGCGCCACATCTACCCCGACTCGGCGCCGCTGCGGGCCCGCCGCATCCTCGATTCTGCCGACCATGTGGCCGCGATCCTCACCGTGGCCCAGCAGACGGCCCCGTCCTCCCCCAGTTCGGCGAGCGCTGTACAGGCCCAGGAGACACTGCTGCGACCGCTGTGGAACGCCCTGCGCGCGGCCCGTCTGGCCGCCGTGAACGCGGCGGCCGGCCCGCGTTAGGTCGCGGCCTCGCCGGTGCGCGGCCCGGGCAGGTTCAGTTCGTAGTCGTTGTAGCGCCCGCAGACTCGCATGCCGATCCGGGCCAGGGCCGCGCGCAGCGCCTCGTCGTCGAATTCGAACACCCGCAGCACGGTGATATCGGACATGACGGCGCGCAATTCGGCCACGACCGCACCGAACGCCGCGGTCAGCAGATCGGCGTCGGCCTCGCGGTGGGCAAACCCCTCCTCGGCGCTGATGTAGGCCTCGGCGCCACCGGCGAAGGTCGTGATCGTGGTGATCGGTTCCGTCGCCGAGCGGGCCGAGAGCACGGTCGTGAGCAGCACCCGGCCCGGCGGGTCGGCCGATTCGGCGAGGGTGTGCACCAGCCGCCGCAGGGGCGCGGTGGTGCCCGGTGCGGGCGGCGGCCGGGTGAGATCCAGCTCCCACAGCCGCGCGTACTCGTCGACCCGCCGCGCCCCCAGTTCGACGGCCGCCCGGCCCGAGGGCCCGATATCGGTGCCCTGCCAGCGCAACACCCGGTATCCGGCGGCGGTGGCCCGCCGCACGGCCTCGGCGGTCAAGCGGCAGACCATCTCGGTTTCCGCCGCCTGCGGTTCGGACTCGTCGGCGCGGCCCAGATGCAGCGAATGCACGAGGCGCTGCGCGGACACCGCCTGCACCCACGCCTCGCCCAGCCCGGCATCGCGCAATTCCGCCCAGCCCAGCAGTTCACCGCCACCGCGGGCCGCGATCACGCCCAGCAGATCGGCGGTGCCGTCGGCGACGGACATATCTTCGAGCAGGGGCAACCCGGTGCGGCCCGCCAGTTCGGCGGCCAGCCGCAAACCCGTTCCCGGATGCTGGTCCCACTCCAGCGCGATGTCCACCTCCGCACAATAGCGGTGAATTAGCTGATCGCAGGCCAGTTACCGCGCAAAACGTCGGCGACCGGCCAGACGAGCTCAGTGCTTGCGCACCACCGTCTCCCCTCTCGGCCGCAGGCACAGATTGCCGGCCGCCGCATGGCGGCGCGGGAAGATTCCCGCGATGCGCGGGGCGGCACCGGCGAATTCGCTCCACCTAGTCATAGTCGTACGGTAGAACTTTCGGCGGGCAGGTCATACAGCATCGAGGTGGTCATGAAGATTTCCCCGCGCCGGGCGGCGGGCGCCGTCGCCGCCGCGCTCGCCTGCGCTCTGGTGCCGACGACGGCGGCGCAGGCCGTGGTCGGCGGTGTCCCGGTCAGCGCCGCCGACTATCCGTGGCTCGCGGCCATCGGCACGCCCGCCTATGCGACGAGGCCGGGCGGTCAGTTCTGCGCCGGCGCCCTGATCGCCCCGGACCGGGTACTCACCGCCGCGCACTGCGGCGCCCTGGCCCACATGCTGCCGGGGGCGACGGTGACCTTCGGCCGCACCGATGCCGCCGGGCACGGCGGGGTCACCGTCGGAATCGCCGATGTCCGAATCGACCCCGCTTTCCGGGTCTCGCTGTTCGGTACGGATCTGAGCTATCACCACAATGTCGCCGTCCTGGTACTCAGCGCACCGGTCACCCTGCCGACCGTGGCCGTGGCGGCGCCACAGGGAGCTACGGCGACGGTGGTCGGCTGGGGCGCCACCTCCGAGGACGACCAGTCCAACAGCGTGCTGCGAGCGGCGACGGTGCCGCTGGTGTCCGATGCGGCCTGCGCGGTCGCCTACGGCGCCGAATTCGATCCGGGCGAGGCGCTGTGCGCGGGCTCCCCCGCCGCCGACACCGCTGAATTCGACAGCGGCGGACCACTATTGATCGACGGCAAGGTCGCCGGCGTCACCTCGTGGGGTAAGGGTTCGGCAGAACCCGGATTTCCCGGTGTGTACGCGCGGGTGCCCGCCCTCGACTTCTGATCACCGCGTCCGGACCGGCTGGGCCGGCGCGACCGGACGGAACGAATCCGGGTCGGCGGCCTCCCAATCGGCGCGCCAGCTCGCCGGCGGATGGACGAGCAGCTCCCCGGGCGCCAGCCATTCGTAGAGTTCGGCGTACGACCGGATCTCGTTGGGCGCCACCTTCTTCCGCAGCATATGGGTATCCAGTTCGGCGGGGTCGTACACACCCATCGAGGCCATCATCTGCATCGCCTGGCGCACCGTGGCCTCCTGATACCGCTGCACCCGCTCGGCCTTGTCGGCGACGTCGAGGGCACGCGCTCGCCGCGGATCCTGGGTGGCGACGCCGACCGGGCACTGATTGGTGTGGCAGCGCTGGGACTGGATGCATCCCACCGCCATCATCATCGCCCGCGCGGCATTGGTGAAGTCCGCGCCCTGCACCAATCGCTTGACGATATCGGTGCCGGTGGCCACCTTTCCGCTGGCGCCCAGCCGGATCCGGTCCCGCAGGCCGGTTCCGACGAGTGCGTTGTGCACGGTCATCAGACCGTCGGTCAGCGGCAGGCCGACATGGTCCTCGTATTCCAGCGGCGCGGCCGCCGTACCGCCTTCGGCGCCGTCGACGACAATGAAATCGGGTGCGGTGCCCTCGGCGATCATCGCCTTGCAGATCGCGAGGACATCCGTGCGCGAACCGACGCACAGCTTGAACCCGATGGGCTTGCCGCCGGACAGTTCACGCAGGCGGACGAGGAAGCGAATCAATTCGCGCGGGGTATGGAATTCCGAATGCGACGGCGGGCTGACGCATTTCTCGTGTGCCGGCACCCCGCGATAGCGGGCGATCTCCTCACTCACCTTCGCGGCCGGCAGGACCCCGCCGAGTCCGGGTTTCGCGCCCTGACTCAATTTCACCGAGATCGCCTTCACCTGTTCGTAGCCGGCCTTCTCGGCGAACTGGTCCGGATCGAAGCGACCGTCGCGGGTGCGGGTGCCGAAGTACGCCGATCCGATCTCCCACACCAGATCCGCACCGCCCTCCAGATGGAACGGAGTCAGCCCGCCCTCGCCGGTATCGTGGGCGAAACCGCCGCGGGCGGCGCCGATGTTCAACGCGCGCAGCGCATTTCCCGACAGCGCGCCGAAGCTCATCGCCGAGACGTTCAGCAGCGACATGGCATAGGGTTGCCGGCAGTCCGGGCCGCCGATCACCACGCGCGGCGGCTGCTCCGGCTCGGGAAGCGCGGCCACCGAATGGACGAGGAATTCGTATCCGACCGCTTCGATATCGCGCTCGGTGCCGTAGGACAGTTCGCCGTGAATGCCCTTGGCGCGCTCGTAGATCATCGTCCGCACGTCACGGTCGAAGGGGCGGCCGTCGAAATTCCGCTCGATGAAGTACTGCTGCAGTTCGGGCCGGATACTTTCGAGCAGGTAGCGCATATGCCCCAGCAAGGGATAGTTGCGCAGGATCGAATGCCGGCGCTGCGCCAGATCGTAGGCGCCGACCAGAACGAGCGATCCCGCTGCGACGGCGAGTATCCACCAGGCCCACGAACCGATCGCCGCGATCACGCCCAGGACGACCACCGCCACCGTGAGCAGACCGAAGAGGAAGAATCGCGTCATCGCCCCACCGCCACCTTTCGCACGTTCATACCGAGGGCATACCCGCTCGGCGGCGGTTACTTTCGGCGACGCACGGGTTCACAGCATCCGGGTGCGCAGATCGCCCCGTTACGGGTGCAACCGTACCCGGGCACCGCCCCCAGGCGCCGTGGTTCGTTCCCGTCGAGATGTTCGCCGACCAGTTCGGCGACCATCCGGGCGAAGCGCGGATCCGGGCCGGGGGTGGCGGCGCGGGCGAAAGCCATACCGAGTTCGGCGGCCTTCTCGGCGGCCTCGTTGTCCAGGTCCCAGACGACCTCGAGGTGATCGGAGACGAATCCGACCGGGCACACCACGACGGCCTCGACACCCTTGCCGGACAGCGCTTCCAGATGGTCGACGATATCGGGCTCCAGCCACGGCACCTGCGGCGGTCCGGACCGTGACTGCCACACCACGTCGAAGTCGTCGTAACCCGTTGCCGCGGCGCACAATCGGGCCGCCTCGGCGACCTGGCGGCTGTAGAGGTGACCACCGTCGGCGGGCGGTCCGGCCGCGACATCGGCGGCGACCGGGATCGAATGGGCGGTGAACACCAGCCGGGCCCGATCGCGCACTTCGGCCGGCAGGTCCGTTACCGCCGCGCGCACGGCGTCGGCGAAGGAGTCGATCAGCAGCGGATGATCGAAGTACTGCCGCAGCTTGGTCAGTTCCGGCGCCCCGTCGACGGCCGCGCGGGCGCGCTCGATGTCCTCGTCGTACTGGCGGCAACCGGAGTAGCCGCCCCACGCCGAGGTCGGGAACACCAGGGCGTGGCCGATGCCGTCGGCGCGCATGGTCGCGACGGTCTCCTCGACCATCGGATACCAGTTGCGGTTTCCGAAGTACACCGGCAGATCCACTGCCCGCGCGGCGAATTCGGCCTCGATCGCGGTGATCAGCTCGCGGTTGAGCGCATTGATCGGCGAGACGCCGCCGAAGTGCAGATAGTGCTGGGCGACCTCTTCGAGGCGTTCGCGCGGTACGCCCCTGCCCCGGGTGACGTTCTCCAGGAACGGCATCACGTCTTCGGGGCGTTCGGGACCGCCGAAGGACAGCAGGAGCAGTGCGTCGACGGTCCCGGTCACGGCTGATTACCTCCAGGCTCTCAGTTGGCCGACCAGTTCTCCGGGAACCAGGTGTTGTGGCTGGCGCCGCCGTCGACGTAGATGATCGAACCGGTGGTGCCGGGCAGCCAGTCCGAGAGCAGGGTGACGATCGACTTGGCGACCACGGTCGGGTCGTCGACGTCCCAGCCGATCGGCGAGGCGCCGTCCCAGTAGGTGTTGAGCATGTTCAGCTGCTTGGCATCGTCGGTGGCGGTGCCGGCGATCGCCTTGGCGGCGAGGGTTTTGATCGGGCCCGCTGCGACCAGGTTGGAGCGAACTCGCTTGGCCTCGCCCACCTCTCGCGCCACGTAGCGGTTCACCGACTCCAGCGCGGCCTTCGCCACACCCATCCAGTTGTAGAACGGCATCGCGGTGCGCGGGTCGAAGTCCATGCCCACGATCGAGCCGCCCTCGTTCATCGCGGGCAGCACCGCGCGCGCCAGCGAGGCGTAGCTCCACGCGGAGATCTCGAACGCCTTGGCGGCGTCGGCGCCCGGGCCGTCGAGGAACGGCAGCGCGTCGGGACCCATCAGGGTGCGCGGGGCGAACGCGATGGAGTGCAGCACGCCGTCGATGCCTTCGGGCGCCAGTTCGCGCACCTTGTCGGCGAGACCGGCCAGGTCCTCCTCGTTGGTGACGTCGAGGCCGATCGCGGGCGCGATTTCCTGGGGCAGGCGCTTGGCGATGCGGTCGATCAGGCGCAGCCGCTCGGGGATACCGGTGATGATCACCTTCGCGCCCTGCTCCTGGGCCACCTTGGCGGCGTGGAAGGCGATCGACGAATCGGTGATGATGCCGGTGATCAGGACGGTTTTACCGTCCAGGATTCCGCTCATGGGTGGTGAATTCTCCTCGGGGAAACTCGGATGGGAAGTCGACAGGCTCGGGGCCGCTGGCTCAGTGGCCCATGCCCATGCCGCCGTCGACCGGCAGGATCGCACCGCTGATGTAGGACGCGTCGTCGGAGGCCAGGAAGCTGATCGCCGCCGCGACTTCCTCGGGCTGGCCGATGCGGCCCGCGGGAATGACCTTCAACGCCATCTCGCGCATGTCCTCGGTCATCTCTTCCCGAGTCATATCGGTGTCGATGAAACCGGGCGCCACCACATTGGCGGTGATGTTGCGTGAGCCGATCTCGCGGGTGATCGCGCGCGCCATGCCGACCAGACCGGCCTTGGCCGCCGCGTAGTTCACCTGGCCGGGACCGCCCATCTGGCCCACGACCGAACCCAGGAAGATGATGCGGCCGAAGCGGGCCCGCAGCATCGCCCGGTTGGCGCGCTTGGCGCAGCGCCACGCGCCGGTCAGGTTGGCGTCGATGACCCGGGTGAACTGCTCCTCGCTCATCCGCATGAGCAGGGTGTTGTCCACGATGCCGGCGTTGGCCACCAGCACCTCGACCGGGCCCTGCTTGGCCTCGATCTCACTGAAGGCCGAATCGATCGAATCCGAGTCCGTCACATCGCATTTCACGCCCAGAAGACCTTCCGGCGCGCCCGATCCACGATGGGTGACGGCAACCTTGTGCCCGTCGGCGGCCAGCCGCTGGGCCACCGCGAGACCGATACCGCGGTTGCCACCGGTCACCAGGACCGATCGGGAAGTGAAGTTCGACATGAATGTCAACCTATCTGTTCGAGTTCGACTGTCGTGGCCGGGTTGCGCGGTACCCGTTTATGGCAGGCGTTGACGATAGACCAAACCGCTCACCACACCCGCAGCGGTCAGCAGCAGACCCAGCAGCAACCATGGCCGGCTGGCATCACCCATCTGCATCTCGTAGCCGATCTGCTTGTCCAGGGTGTCGTAGACGGCGCTGAGTTCTTCCAGCGTGGAGGCGGTGTAGAAGTCTCCACCGGAGATCTTGGCGATCTCGCGCAAGGAGTCGTCGTCGACCGGCACCCGGACGCGCTGGGAGCCCTTGCCGTCCTGATCCGGGATCTCGACCGAACCCCACGTGGTGCCGAAGGAGATGGTCGAGACCGGGACGCCCTTCTGCTTGGCGACCCGCGCCGCGACGAAGCCGTGGCGAGGGTTGTCGACGTCCTTGTCGTCGGGCACGGTCTGCTTGCCGTCGGACATCAGCACGATCCGCGCCGGGGGCGGCGTCTGCGCCCCGCCCAGGACCGAGGCGAGCGTATCGATGGCCTGCAGGGCGCTGAAGATGCCCTCACCGGTGGCGGTCCGTTCGGCGAGCTTCATATTGTTGATCGCCGCCTTCATCGCCTCCCGGTTGGTCGTCGGGGAGACCTGAACCGACGCGGTACCGGCGAAGGTCACCAAACCCAGGTTGATGCCCGGCGTGAGACCGTCCACGAAATCGGTCGCGGCCTTCTTCGCGACCTGGATCCGCGACGGCGGCACATCGGTGGCCTCCATCGACAGCGACACGTCGATCACCAGCATGACCGTGGCCCGGTTGCGCGGCACCTTCTTGGCCGCCTGCGGACCCGCCGCGGCGACCGTCAGCAGGGCCAGGCCCACCAGCATCAGCGCCACCGGCGCGTGCCGCCAGTTGCTGGGACGCTTGGGCGCCACGCGTTCGAGGGTCTCCATATTGGAGAACCGCAGCATGTGCCGTTTGCGACGCCGCTGGACGAGCACGTAGAGCAGCGCGATAGCGACGACGACGATGAGGAACGCCAGCCAGATAGCGGACGTGAAATGCGAAATACTCACTGTCGGGGCACCCGCCCGGTCGGGGCGCCGAAGGTGTGGCGCCGAGTGGACACGAAACGGACCACGTCGGCGATCCAGTCACGATCGGTGCGCAGCGTCATCACCGGCGCGCCGCAGCTGCGCAGCGCCGCCTCGACCTCTTCGCGATGCTGCTGGGCAGCACGTCCGAAATCGGCGCGCAGGGTGGGAGTGACGGTGAATTCGCGGGTGCGGCCGGTTTCGGGATCGTGGAGCACCACGTCACCGACGTCGGGCAGATCCAGATCCAGCGGATCCAGGATCTCCACACCGAGCAGATCGTGACGGCCGGAGATCGCGCGCAGCGAACGCTGCCAGTCGATCTCGCCGAGGAAGTCCGAAATGACAACGGCCAGACCGCGTTTGCGCTGCGGCCGGCGCAGCGACTCGATGGCGCCGCGCAGATCGCCGCGCACGCCGTCGCTCGCATGGGGGGTGGTGGCGATGCTGCGCAGCAGCGACTGGGCGTGCACCCGGCCGGTGCGGGCCGGAATCCGGTACAGCCGTTCGCCGTTGGCGACGACCGCGCCGATCCGGTTACCGCCGCCACTGGTCAGATGCGTCACCGCGGCGGCCGCCGCGACCACCAGATCGCGCTTCTGGCACAGCGCGGTGCCGAAGTCCAGACTGGCCGACAGGTCGACCACCAGCCAGGTCTCGAGCTCCCGGTCGGCGATCATCTGCCGCACGTGCGGATGGGTGGTGCGCGCGGTGACCGACCAATCCATCTGGCGCACATCGTCACCCGGCTGATACATCCGCGCGTCCCCGGGTTCGGACCCGGGGCCGGGGATCAGGCCGAGATGATCGCCGTGCAGGACGCCGTCGAGGCGGCGGCGCACCGTCAACTCGAGGGTTTTCAACGCCGCCGACAATCGCGGATCACGCAGATCTCCGGACCGGAACGACGGCGGCGCGCTGTCGTGGTGAGCGGGGACGTGAGCTGAGTTCGTCACTGGCGCAACCGAATCCGATGCCCCGCTCACTGGCGCTGCGGCTGCCCGGCGCCCTGACCGTTCTGCGGCTGACCGGCCGGATGCGGGGCCATGGGCTGCGGCGCGGCAGCCTGCGGGCCCGGGGCCGGCATCGGCGCCGGGCCGCCGGGGGCGGGTGCGTTGGCCTGGGTGGCGACCTGCGGCAGGCCGACGGTCTGCAGCACCCGGCGGATCACGTCGTCGGGGCTGACCTCGTCGGCGAGCGCGTCGTAGGACAGCACGAGGCGGTGGCGCAGCACATCCGGAACGACCTCGACCACATCCTGCGGCACCACGTAATCGCGGCCGCGGATCAGCGCGACCGCGCGGGCGGCGGCGATGATGCCGAGGCTGGCACGCGGCGAGGCACCGTAGGCGATCCAGCCCGCGACGTCCTCGAGCCCGAATTCGGCCGGTTTGCGGGTCGCGGCGATGACGCGCACGACGTAGTCGACCAGGGCGTGGTGGACGAAGGTGTTCGCGGCCAGCTTCTGCAGCCGGATCAGTTCGGCCGGCTCCAGGATCTGCTTGGGCTCCGGCGGGGTCACACCCATCCGGTAGATGATCTCGCGCTCCTCCTCGACCGTCGGATAGTCGACGACGACCTTGAACAGGAAGCGGTCGCGCTGCGCCTCGGGCAGCGGGTACACACCCTCGCTCTCGATCGGGTTCTGGGTCGCCATGACCAGGAACGGATCGGGCATCGGGTAGGTCTTGCCGCCGATCGACACGTGCCGTTCGGCCATGACCTCGAGCAGTGCCGACTGCACCTTCGCGGGCGCGCGGTTGATCTCGTCGGCGAGGACGAAGTTGGCGACGACCGGACCCAGTTCGGTGTCGAACTCCTCGCGTCCCTGCCGGTAGATGCGGGTACCGATGAGATCGGTGGGCACCAGGTCGGGGGTGAACTGCACGCGCGAGAAGCTGCCGCCGACCACCTTCGCGAAGGTCTCCACCGCCAGCGTCTTGGCGATACCGGGCACACCCTCGAGCAGCACGTGCCCGCGAGCCAGAACGCCGACGAGCAGCCGCTCGACCAACCGGTCCTGACCGACGATGACCCGTTTGACTTCGTAGATCGCCTTCTCCAGGGTCGCGACGTCACGCTCCAAAGTGCCCGAGGCGGCCTCCGCCTGCTTCACCGCACTCCCAGCGCTCACATCGTCCGTCGAAGTCACCAAACTCCCCGCTTTCGCTTCGGTCTCCATGCGTGCCGCCCCAACTATTCCAGGTATCGAGCAAGATTGCCGCAACTGGGCTCGCACAATGTCGCGGGCCAGGCCTCCCGGGCGGATCGGAAGGCACTCGACGGTGTCCGGAATGCGCCGATTCCGAATTGCCGTGTCGCAGCCGGTCGCCGCGGCGGTATCAGCCCACCGCGGCCAGATATTCGGCGTAGAACAGGGCCAGCCCGACCGCCGCCGCGATGCCCGCGAGCAGCCAGAATCTGATGATCACCGTGGTTTCGGGCCAGCCGCCGAGTTCGAAATGGTGGTGGAACGGCGCCATCTTGAACAACCGGTTGCGAGTGGTGCGGAAAACCGCGATCTGCAACGCCACGGACAGAATTTCGGCGAAGAACAACGCGCCCACGACCACCATCAGCAATTCGGTGCGGGTGGTGATCGAGATTCCGGCCAGCAGCCCGCCCAGGGCCAGCGACCCGGTATCGCCCATGAAGATCTTGGCCGGATTGGCATTCCACCACAGGAATCCGATGCAGGCCGCGCCACCGGCCGCGCAGACCACAGCCAGATCCAGCGGGTCACGCACGCTGTAGCAGCCCGGAAGCGCGTGGGCGGCACAGGAATTGGTGTACTGCCAGAACGTCACGATGACGTAGGCCCCGAGCGCGAAACCCATCGATCCCGCGGCCAGCCCGTCCAGCCCGTCGGTGATGTTCACCGCGTTGGACCAGGCGACGACCACGAAGCACACCGCCAGCAGGAAGACCACCAGCGGAAAGGCCACCGTGGGCCAGTCCCGCACGTAGGACACCTGCCGGCCGGCCGGGGTGAGCCCGGTGCTGCCGGGAAAGCGCAGTGCGAGGAACCCGAACACCACGGCAGCGCCGATCTGGCCGATGTACTTGCCCGTCGCGGTCAGGCCCAGATTGCGGTGCTTGCGGATCTTGATGAAATCGTCGAGGAACCCGACGAACCCCAGCGCGCTGGCCAGGCCGAGCACCAGCAGCCCGGAGGCCGAGGGCCCGTCGGCGTCGTAGCGCAGGCCGATCAGGTGCGAGCCCAGATATCCGGCCCACAGCCCGGCCACGATGGCGATGCCACCCATGGTGGGAGTGCCACGTTTGGCCTGATGACTCTGCGGTCCCTCGACGCGGATCTGCTGGCCGAGATTCCGGCGTGCGAACAACCTGATCAGCAACGGCGTCACGGTGATCGAGACCGCGAGTGCGATCGCCGCCGAGAACAGGATCTGCCTCATCAATACCCCAACTACTGCCGAACTCTCGGCTCGTGCCGAACGGACCGGCACGATGTGTGCCGATTCGCATGGTAGCCAAGATCATTCGGAGGTGCGTCAGGTGATCAGGCGAACGGCGTACGGCATGATGCCGCCCTCGCGGACCGGCGAAATCTTCACGACGTCACCGGATTCGGGCGCCTCGATCATTTTGCCGTCGCCCAGGTACAGCGCGACGTGCTCACTGCCGTTGGCGCCCCAGAACAGCATGTCCCCGCGCTCGCGCTGGGCGACCTTGACCCGGGTGCCCATCGTGTACTGGTAGCCGCTGTAGTGCGGCAGGGAGATGCCGACACCGGCGAAGGCGTAGATCATCAGGCCGGAGCAGTCGAAGCCCACCTTGTTGTAGTCGCCGTAGGAATCGGCCACACCGCCGTCGTGGATGCCCTTGGTGGGGCCGTCCTCGTCGCCGCCGCCCCAGGCATAGGTCACGCCGAGCTGCGACATCGCACGGTCGACGACCGTCTCGATCAGTTCGGAGCGGCTGCCGCTGGGCCGGCTGGGGGTCGACATCGATCGGCGCGGCGGCGGTGCGTTGTCCAGCTGGGTGTGCGGCCGCTTGCCCGCGCCGAGTTCGGCCGCGCGGTCCCGGGCGGCCCGATCGGCGGCGGCGCGTGCGGCGGCAGCGGTCGCCGCGGCCTGGGCGGCGGCGACCTCGGCCCGGCGCTGACGATCCCAGGCCAGGTAGGCGTCGCGCTGGCCCTGCAGTCCGGTCACGGTGGCCCGGGCCTGGTCGAGCTGCTGCTGGGCCGAATCGCGCTGGGCCATCAGGGCATCGCGCTTCTGCGCCTGCTCGTCGAGAGCGGCCTTGGCGGCGGCGACCGCGGCTTGGGCCTGCTCGCGCTTGTGATCGGCCGCCGCCGCGGCCGTGTCGGCGGCCTTCTTGGCCTGACGGGCCGCGGAATCCTTGTTGGCCTGTTCGACCTGCGCCCGGCGCAGGCCGTCGATGGCGGCCTGCTGATTCTTCGACGCCATGCCGAGCAGATCGGCGCGGTCGAGCGCGGAGGCCGGATCGGAGCCGGCGAGATAGTTCACCATCGACGTCGAACCCGGGTGGGTGTAGGCGTCGACGGCGAATTCGTCGAACTTGCCCTGGGCCTGATCGAGCTGAGCTCCGGCGGACTGCAGGTCGCGCTGGGTGGCGGCGACCGTGGCCGCGGCCGCGTCGGCGGCGTCGCGGGCGTTCTGGAGATCGACCAGCGCCTTGTTCACCGCTTCCCGCTTGCCGGCGACCTCGGTGTCGAGCTGGGCGAGCTGCTGGTCGGCGGTGGCGACCTGATTGATCAGGCCGCTGACCTGATTCACTCCCGCATCGACCTGCGCGCCCGCCGCGGCGATATCGCCGTCACTCGGATTCGGAGGTGGCGAGGGCACCGCGGCCACCAGCGGAGCGGTCACCGTCAGAGCGATCCCACATAAGAGCAACCCCACAGCGACCTTTGCGGCACCCCCGGACCGCCTCGCCGATATTCGCATAACACCTCCCTGATCCCGCTGCGGCTCCCGGCGAGCACCAGATTCGCCAGGACTGCGCTGGGCGACCGATCGAGGCGTCGCCGCACGAGCACCAACGGTCCATCTGCCCTCGAGGGACGCTGGAGGCCCATGTGACACTTCTTCCCCAAGAGTGTCACCTCGAAACCGTACGACACTTCTTTCACAGAGGAAACATCGGACGACAAATCACAGGGGAGTAATTTCCGGTTTGCTAAAAATTTGCTAACCGTGAATAGGGGTTCCGGGGACGAATCAAACCGGTCGTTCAGTTTCGTCCCGCGGATCGAGACGTATCCCTCGAATCGGGCATGACGCCGAGGTGGTGGCTAGTTTCCGGCGATCATCCGGCATCGGTTCGCGACACGCCGATGGCCGCCGGAACGCCTACCGGGACGACAGTGGCGGATTCGGCGCGGCGTCGGCCGCCACCGCGGCCCGCTCGCGCGCCGCGCGGCGGGACTTCAGGTAGTGCAGGCCGCCGATGGTCAGCACGGTGCCCGCCAGCAGAACGCCCGTGATCGCCGTCCACGACACCTTTTCCGGCGTCTCCAGCCGGTCGACGAAGATCTGCGCGGCGGTCGCGGTGTGCCCGCCCTGATATTTGGCCTTGTCCTCGGCCCACTCCAGCCGCGCGCGGTTGATGGAATCGCTGTAGGTGCCGATCCAGTCGTCGCTGAACACCACGACCGTGCCGTGCTCACTCTTGCCGAGGGTGGTCGCCAGGTCGCGCAGATCCGAATCGCGGCCCGGATTTCCCTTCACGACCACGATGTTCAGCTCGATGCCGTGCGCGCGGGCCTGATCCGCGATCTCGGCGAGCTTGTCCTGATCCTTGGAGGGCGGCGCGGCTACGTGATTGTCGGCCAGATCCAGCACGATGGCGTCGACGTCGGTATCCGGCGGTAGCTCCGCGGCCATAGGGGTGAAAACCGAGGCATACGAGACGGTCATCTTCCATCCGGTCTTGTCGAGCCGCCGACTCCAGCGACGGACGTCCAACACATTCACGAGATCAACACACACCTGGCCGGCACACCGGAGGCGACGACTCCGACGGGGCCTTCGAGCACAGTACGCGACGGGGGCATCATGGACGGCGGCACGCCGCGCCGTACGTGCCCCGCATGCTTCATAGGACAAGCGTACTGTTAGAGTTCGGAAGTACGAGGCGCGCAGCCCGAAACGCGTCCTCGGCGACAGCCGCCGGCGCAGCCCCGCCGGTGGCCACCCACGGGGCCCGCACGCGCCCCGATCGGAACACCGACGAGTGGAGCTGAACGTATGACAAGTATCGATACATTCGGCGCCAAGGGCACCCTCGAGGTCGGAAGCAACTCCTACGAGATCTTCCGCCTCTCGGCCGTGCCCGGCACCGAGAAGCTGCCCTACGCCCTGAAGGTCCTGGCGGAGAACCTGCTCCGCACCGAGGACGGCGCCAACATCACCGCCGACCACATCCGCGCCATCGCCAACTGGGATCCGTCGGCGGAGCCGAGTATCGAGATCCAGTTCACCCCCGCCCGCGTGATCATGCAGGACTTCACCGGCGTGCCGTGTGTGGTCGACCTGGCCACCATGCGTGAGGCCGTCACCGCGCTCGGCGGCGACCCGAACAAGGTCAACCCGCTCTCCCCGGCCGACATGGTCATCGACCACTCGGTCATCCTCGACGTCTTCGGCCGCGCCGACGCCCTCGAGCGCAACGTCGACCTCGAATACCAGCGCAACGGCGAGCGGTACCAGTTCCTGCGCTGGGGCCAGGGCGCGTTCGACGACTTCAAGGTCGTCCCCCCGGGCACCGGCATCGTGCACCAGGTCAACATCGAATACCTGGCCCCGACCGTCATGACCCGCAACGGCCAGGCCTACCCGGACACCTGCGTCGGCACCGACTCGCACACCACGATGGTCAACGGCCTGGGCGTGCTGGGCTGGGGCGTCGGCGGTATCGAGGCCGAGGCCGCGATGCTGGGCCAGCCTGTCTCGATGCTCATTCCGCGGGTCGTCGGCTTCAAGCTCACCGGTGAGATCGAGCCGGGCGTCACCGCCACCGACGTCGTGCTCACCGTCACCGACATGCTGCGCAAGCACGGTGTGGTCGGCAAGTTCGTCGAGTTCTACGGCGCCGGTGTGGCCGAGGTGCCGCTGGCCAACCGCGCCACCCTGGGCAACATGAGCCCCGAATTCGGCTCCACAGCGGCGATCTTCCCGATCGACGAGGAGACCATCAACTACCTGCGTCTGACCGGCCGCTCCGACGAGCAGCTGGCCCTGGTCGAGGCCTACGCCAAGGAACAGGGCATGTGGCACGACGCCGCGCACGAGCCCGCCTATTCGGAGTACCTCGAGCTCGACCTGAGCACAGTGGTGCCTTCGATCGCCGGTCCGAAGCGCCCGCAGGACCGCATCCTGCTCAGCGAGTCGAAGGCGGCGTTCCGCTCCGACATCACCGACTACGTCACCGGTGACTACACCGCGCTCGACGAGGGCGTCGAGGAGACCTTCCCCGCCTCGGATCCGGTCTCGGTGTCGGCCGGCGCCGGCGCGGAGAGCTACACCCCGGCCCACTCGGCGGCCAACGGTGCCGAGGGGCGTCCGTCCAAGCCGGTCAAGGTGGTTTCCGAGGATCGCGGCGAGTTCATCCTCGATCACGGCGCGGTCGTGGTCGCGGGTATCACCTCCTGCACCAACACCTCCAACCCGTCGGTCATGATCGGCGCGGCGCTGCTGGCCCGCAACGCGGTGGAGAAGGGCCTGTCCAGCAAGCCGTGGGTCAAGACCAACATGGCCCCGGGTTCGCAGGTCGTCTCCGACTACTACGAGAAGGCCGGTCTGTGGCCCTACCTGGAGAAGCTGGGCTTCTACCTGGGTGGCTACGGCTGCACCACCTGCATCGGCAACACCGGCCCGCTGCCGGAGGAGATCTCCAAGGCCGTCAACGACAACGACCTGTCGGTGACCGCGGTGCTGTCCGGCAACCGCAACTTCGAGGGCCGCATCTCCCCCGACGTGAAGATGAACTACCTGGCCTCGCCGCCGCTGGTCATCGCCTACGCGCTCGCGGGCACGATGGACTTCGACTTCGAGAAGGACGCGCTGGGTCAGGACACCGACGGCAAGGACGTGTTCCTGCGCGACATCTGGCCCTCGGCCCAGGAGATCGACGACACCATCAAGTCGGCGATCAGCCAGGACATGTTCCGCAAGTCCTACGCCGACGTCTTCAAGGGCGACGAGCGCTGGCGCAACCTCGACACTCCGTCCGGTGACACCTTCGCCTGGGACGAGAACTCCACCTACGTCCGCAAGGCGCCGTACTTCGACGGGATGGAACTCGAGCCGGCCCCGGTCGAGGACATCAAGGGCGCCCGCGTGCTGGCCCTGCTGGGAGATTCGGTCACCACCGACCACATCTCCCCGGCCGGTCCGATCAAGCCGGGCACCCCGGCCGCGCAGTACCTCGACTCGCACGGCGTCCAGCGCAAGGACTACAACTCCCTGGGCTCGCGGCGCGGTAACCACGAGGTCATGATCCGTGGCACCTTCGCCAACATCCGGCTGCGCAACCAACTGCTCGACGACGTCTCGGGTGGTTACACCCGCGACTTCACCCAGGAGGGCGGCCCGCAGGCGTTCATCTACGACGCCTCGCAGAACTACCAGAAGGCCGGCATTCCGCTGGTCGTGCTGGGCGGTAAGGAGTACGGCTCGGGTTCCTCGCGCGACTGGGCGGCCAAGGGCACCCGTCTGCTGGGCGTCAAGGCCGTCATCACCGAGTCGTTCGAGCGCATCCACCGCTCCAACCTGATCGGCATGGGCGTGATCCCGCTGCAGTTCCCGGCGGGTGAGTCGGCCGCGTCGCTGGGCCTGGACGGCACCGAGGTGTTCGACATCGAGGGCATCACCAAGCTCAACGAGGGCACCACGCCGAAGACCCTGAAGGTCACCGCGACCAAGGAGAACGGCGAGAAGGTCACCTTCGACGCGGTCGTGCGCATCGACACACCCGGTGAAGCCGACTACTACCGCAACGGCGGCATCCTGCAGTTCGTGCTGCGCAACATGATTCGCGGCTGATATCCCGCATCCGCGCTACGTCGTGCCGCGCCCGGCGTCCGTTCGGCTCGCCGGGCCGGCACGAACAGCGTTGCGCCGCTGCAGGATCTACGCGTTCATGCTCGTACTGTGAGAACCCCCGCGCCGGATCGTCCCGGCGCGGGGGTCCGCGCATTCCCCGCTGGAGGAGCCCATGCCCAAGGTCAGTGACGATCACCTCGCCGCCCGGCGCAGCCAGATTCTGGACGGGGCGCGGCGGTGTTTCGCCGAATTCGGGTACGAGGGTGCGACCGTCCGCCGCCTGGAAGAGGCGATCGGGCTGTCCCGCGGCGCGATCTTCCATCATTTCCGGGACAAGGACGCCCTGTTCCTGGCACTGGCCCAGGAGGATGCCGAACGGATGGCCGAGGTCGCGGCCAACGAGGGCATCGTGCAGGTCATGCGGGAGATGCTCGACAATCCGGCGCAGTACAACTGGCTGGGCACCCGCCTCGAGATCGCCCGGCGACTGCGCACCGATCCCGAATTCGCCGCCGGCTGGACCCAGCGGTCGGCCGAGCTGACCGCGGCCACCCTGGCCCGCCTCGAACGCCGCAAGGCGGCCGGCGCGCTGCGCGACGACGTTCCCACCGACGTGCTGCTCGGCTATCTCGATCTCGTCCTCGACGGCCTCATCGCCCGCATCGCTTCCGGCCATGTCAACGAAAACCTCACGGCCGTACTCGATCTCGTGGAGGCGTCGGTTCGCCGCCGGGAGTGAACCGGCCGCGACAACCGTCCGTGCCCGGGCCGGATTCGCCGTACCATGTGCTGATGATCATGGGGCGGGGACGACGACACGGATCGGCCGGCAGTGCGCCGCGTACCCCGTTGCGGCGCGCGGCGGCCCTGCTGTCGATCGCCGTGCTGGCCGCGGCGTGCGGCGGTGGCGCCTCACCGCAGGATCCGTATCTCTGGCTCGAAGAACTCGACAGTCCGCGCGTGCAGGCGTGGGTCGGCGAACAGAACCGCCGGACCCTCGACGTGCTCGAACACGATCCGCGCTACGCCGACAATCTCGCGCAGGCGACGGCGCTGGCGAAGAGGTCCGACCGGATCCCGATGCCGCGCTTCGAGGACGGCACCGTCGAGAACTTCTGGCAGGACGGTGACCACAAACGCGGCATCTGGCGCGAGACGACAACCGCCGATTACGAAGCGTCGCAACCGGTCTGGACCACGCTGCTCGACCTCGACGAGCTGTCACGAGCCGAGGGGAAGAACTGGGTCTGGCGAGGCGCCGACTGCGATCCGGTCACCCATCGCCGGTGCCTGATCAGTTTGTCCGACGGCGGCGAGGACGCCGTGTCGGTCCGCGAATTCGACCGGGGCACACGACAGTTCGTGCCGGGCGGATTCGTGGTGCCGCGAGGCAAGGTGGACCTCACGTTCAGCGACGAGAATACGGTGCTCATCGCGCGGGAATGGCAGCCGGGCGAGACGACGGCCTCCGGATACCCGTATGTCGTCCGGCAGTGGCGCCGCGGCCAACCCCTGGACGCCGCAACCGAACTCGCGCGGGGCGAGCGGACCGATCAGCTGTCGACCACACCGGTAGTGCTGGACAACGGCGCCGGCCGCCGGCTCGATCTCGTCGTACGCGGGCGCACCTTCTTCGAACACGACGTCGACCTGCTCACCGCGACCGGCCCCGTACCGACCGCGCTCCCGGCGAAGTCGGACCTCGCGGGTTTCGTCGGCAATCACATCCTGGTGTCGCTCCAGCAGGACTGGGCGGTCGGCGCGACGACCTATCCGTCGGGTGCGCTGGTGTCGGTGGATGCCGACCGGCTGATCGCCGATCCGGCCCGTCCGCAGGTCACACCGGTCTATGTTCCCGGTCCGTCGGAGAGTCTGAGTGGTGTGCAGACCACGCGCGACCACGCGGTGGTCACCTCGCTGAACGACGTGCGCGGTCGCGCCACCGTCTACACGCCGCGTCCGGACGGGAGCTGGTCGCCGACGCCGGTGCCGTTGCCCGACAACGCGACCGTCGACACCGTCACCGCCGATCAGACGGGCGATCGCGCGTATCTCTCGGTGACCTCGTTCCTCGTTCCGACCACGCTGTGGAGTGTGGACACCACCGCCGGCACGGCCCGGCAGGTGAAAAGCACACCGCCGCAGTTCGATTCGTCGCGCTACGTGGTCGAGCAGCGCAAGGCCACCTCGGCCGACGGCACGGCCGTGCCGTATTTCGTGGTCCACGCCGCCGCTATGGCGTTCGACGGCTCGAACCCCACCCTGATGTACGCCTACGGTGGTTTCGGCGTGTCGCAGACTCCGTCCTATCAGGGACTGCTCGGCCGGCTCTGGCTCGATCACGGCGGTGTCTTCGTCCTGGCGAACATCCGCGGCGGCGGTGAGTTCGGGCCCGCCTGGCACGAGGCCGCGCGCACGACCGGCCGGCAGCGGGCGTTCGACGATTTCGCGGCCGTCGGCAAGGATCTGGTAGCCCGCGGCGTGACCAGCGCGCGGCGGCTCGGCATCCAGGGCGGCTCGAACGGCGGCCTGCTCATGGGTGTCGAATTCGTCCAGCATCCGGAGATGTGGAACGCCGTCGACATCCAGGTACCGCTGCTGGACATGATGCGCTACGAGAAGATCGCCGCGGGCGCCTCCTGGGTCGACGAGTACGGCAGCGTCGACGATCCCACCCAGCGGGCGTTTCTCGAATCCATCTCGCCGTACGGGCAATTGCGACGCGGCACGCACTATCCGGAACCGTTCGTCTGGACCACCACCAAGGATGACCGGGTGGGCCCGCAGCACGCCCGCAAATTCGCCGCGCGGCTGGCCGAATTCGGCGATCCGTATCTGTTCTACGAGGCGGGCGAGGGCGGCCACGGTGCGGGCGCCGATCGCGAGGAGCAGGCTCACACCAGCGCGCTCGAGTACACGTATCTTATGCGGCGACTCATGTAGCCGCCGCCCGGACGGTGACCGATCCCACGCTCGATCCGGAAATACCGGGAACACGGCACCCGTTCGCCTCGGATATGACCTTCTCTGTGCCCGTCACCGTCCGCGGTTACGAACTCGACGTCAACGGCCATCTCAACCAGGCCGTGTATCACCAGTACGCCGAGCACGCCCGCTGGGAGGTGCTGCGCGCGGCCGGTCTGGTCCCGGACAAGATGCGGCTGTCCGGACTCGGTCCGGTGGTTCTGGAATCCAGCGTCAAGTATCGGCGGGAGCTGCATTTGGGCGACGAGATCACCGTGACCTGCGAATGTCGCTGGGGAGAGGGCAAGGCGTTCTGGATGGACCAGCAGATCCGCAAATTGGACGGGACCGTCTCCGCGGAATTCTCCGTCGTGCTCGGGCTGATGGATCTGGACGCGCGCAAACTCGTGTCGAACCCGGGTAAACGCTTCCTCGAGCTTGCCGAATCCCCCGATGTGCTCGGCCTGTGACCCGTTGACAGCTCAACCGAATAGCTTTCGGCGATAGTGTTTTCCGCGCCCGGGCCAGGGCACCGAGTTTGCACCGAAATCTTTCGTTGCGAACCGGCCCGGCACCGCGGCGGGCTATGATCCAGATCACGCTCGACTTCCGGGGCAAATTGCGAGCAGATCGGAGTCCAGCCCATGAACGATGCCCGCCGCCAGGTACCCGAACGCACCCGGCCGCGCCCGCTACCCCGTCACCCGGCGCCACCGCTGTCCGGTCGCCTGGTCGCCGAATCTCGCGACACCATCAGCGTCCGCGTCGCCGAGGGAATCTGGACTCTCCACCGCGACGACGTCCTCCAGCTGCGCGACGGATCCCCGGACGCCGGCACCGGCGTCGCGGAACGCCCCGTGCTCGTGTGGATACGGCCCGGCGCCACAGCCGATTTCACGCAGCGGCGCCGCATTCAGCTCACCGAGCGCCCGCTGACGCTACCGCCTCGTCCCAGCCCCGCCGTCGGTGACGATCTGCTGGCCCGGCTGACCGACCAGTGGGCCCGGCGGCTCGACGTCACGCCCGCCCCGGGCGCCGCCGGTGCGACGGTGAGCTACAGCCAGACTCGCAGCGGCGGTGGCAGCGACGACGGCACCGCCTGCGACAGCCTGGACTGAGGGGCCGTTCGATGAGTGCCCGGTCGCCGGGTGCCGTGCTGATCGTCGCGGAGACCGGCGATCCGCACGCCGACGCGATGGCCTCGATGCTGCGGAATATGTACCGGCTCATACCGATTCGCCTGGATATGCGCGATTTTCCGCGCGAATGCGGGAGTTTCCGGCTCGACCGGGCCGGCGCCGCTCGCTCGATGTCGCATATCGCCGGTCTCGACGACGTGACTGCCGTCTGGTGGCGTCGCCCCCGTCCGTGCCAGGTGCCCGGCGGTTTCCTGGACGGCGACGACGATTTCCGGCAGGCCGAATGCGACGGGTTCCTGCAAGGCCTGCTCTGGTCGATACCGGCGGTCTGGGTCAACGATCCCGGCGCCGACCGCACCGCCACCCGCAAGATCGTGCAACTCGACACCGCCCGGCGCAGCGGTTTCGTGATCCCGGAAACGTTGATCACCAACGATCCCGACGAGGCCCGCAGTTTCGTCGATTCCCGCGGCGGCTCGGTGATCTACAAGCGGACCGGCACCGGCCGCTCCGAATTCTCCGAAACCCGCATCGTGAGCAGCGAGGATCTCGGCCGGTTCGACACCATCCGCTCGGCGCCGACCACCTTCCAGGACTATGTCGAAGCCGAATGCGATCTGCGGGTGGTGTGGATCGACGGCGTCGAATGGGCGGTGCGGATCGACTCGCAATCCGGTGTGGGATGGGTGGATTCGCGCCTGGACACCTCGGTGGCCTTCACGCCCGAGCGGCTGCCCGCCTCGGTGAGCAAGTCGCTGACCACGCTGATGGGTGCGCTCGGACTGGTCTTCGGCGTGCTCGACATCAGACTCGGACTCGACGGCGAGTACTACTTCCTCGAGGTGAATCCGCAGGGGCAGTTCGCGTATCTGGAGATCAAGACGGGGCTGCCGATCTTCGCCAGTCTCGCCCAGTTCCTCGTCCACGGTGAGGCGATGGTCTCCGGCTGAGCCGGTGTCATGGCCGGTCCAGCTCGGCCAGCAGCAGCCGCGCGATCCGGTCCAGCTCGGCGCGGTCGCGCACCGACAACCCGGACAGCAGGCGGGTCTCGTTTTCGGTGTGTGCCGTCACGACCCCGTCGACGCGAGTGCGACCCGCCTCGGTCAGCGCGACCCGGACCGCGCGGCGGTCGGCGGGATCGGCGATACGGCGCACCAGTCCGGCCGATTCCAGGCGGTCCAGGCGGCCCGTCATGCCGGCGCGCGACAACATCAGGGTGTCGGCCAGAACCGACGGGGTGAGTTCGAACGGTTCACCCGAACGACGAAGTGCCGCAAGCACATCGAACTCACCGCGCTGCAGCCCGTGCGCGGTGAACACCGCGTCGATCGCACGCTCGGCGAGGACGTACAGGCGGCCGAGGCGGCCGAGCACCGCCATCGCCGCGAGATCCAGGTCGGGGCGTTCCCGCTCCCACTGCGCCACGATCGCATCCACCGCATCGGTCTGTCGTCCAGCCATGGACACATACTATTCGACGGGATATAGTTCGGTAGCGAACTATCCGATAGCGAACTACTTGGGAGATCCGATGACCACCGCACCCCGCATTCCCGCCGCCGTCGTCCAGCCCGCCGAGGCCGAGGTGCGCGCGACCGACGCCGTCACCATGCGGCTGCTGCTGGATTCCGACCGCACCGGTGGCAGCGTCAGCACGCTCGAGGTCACGATGGCGCCCGGCGCCGACGGGGCGACTCCGCACTACCACACGCTGTCCGACGAGCTGTTCTACGTTGCCGAGGGCGAATTGCAGGTGCTCGCGGGCGAGCAGATCACGACGGTCGCCGCGGGTGGCGCGATCACGGTGCCGCGGTTCATGCCGCACGCCTTCGGCGCCGCCCCGGGTTCACCGGCGCGGATCCTCATCGCGCTGACCCCGGCCGTGCAGCGCTTCGGCTACTTCCGGTTGCTCGAGCGAGTGGCCTCCGGCGAGGCCACCCTCGCCGAACTCGCCGCCACCCAGGACGAATACGACAACCACTTCGTCGACGCGCCGCAGTGGTGGGCCGAACGCAACGCCCACCGCGCGTGAACTCCGGCGGAGCGGCAGAAGACGCCGACGACCGCGGAGGCCGATCGGCCGCTTCGGGCGAGTAGGCGGGTCAGGCCTTGCTGACCGCTTTGCGCCGGTTGGCACCACCACGGCTGCGGAGTTGCACATGCGACTCCACGAGCACGTTGTGTATGAATCCGTACGAGCGGCCGGTCTCCCGCGCCAGCGAACGAATGCTGGCGCCCGCCTCGTATTGCTTCTTGAGCTGGGTCTGCAGCCGGTCGCGCGACTTGCCCGTGACGCGCGTGCCCTTACCCAACATCGACTTCCCCTGTGCGGGCCTGTCACTCATGGCTTCCTCCGGTCGCCGTGCAGCCTCATTCCAGGCTAGACACTCGATCCGCAGTGATCAACGCCTCACTGTGATGAAACTCACCGATTGCGAGGATCTTTCGGCGTGTCTCGGCGCGTCGCAGGAAGCATTCGCCACGCTCAGGCCAGCTGAATCAGCTCCAGGTAGTCCTGCGACCAGTGGTCCTCGGTTCCGTCGGGCAGCATGATCACCCGTTCCGGGTTCAGGGCCTCGGCCGCGCCCGGGTCGTGGGTGACCAGAACGACGGCGCCCGCGTAGCTGCGCAGCGCGTCGAGGACCTGTTCGCGCGAGACCGGATCGAGGTTGTTGGTGGGCTCGTCGAGCAGCAGCACGTTGGCCGCCGAGGACACCAGGCCGGCCAGCGCGAGCCGGGTCTTCTCACCGCCGGACAGGGTGCCGGCGGGCTGGTCGAGCTGCGGGCCGGTGAACATGAACGCGCCCAGCAGCCCGCGCAGGTCCTGCTCCCCCGCATCCGGTGCGGCGTGGCGGATGTTCTCCCAGACGGTGGCGTTGTCGTCGAGGGTGTCGTGCTCCTGCGCGAAATAGCCGATGCGCAGACCGCGTCCCGGATCGATCTGCCCGGCGGTCAGCGGCTCGACCCCGGCGAGCAGACGCAGCATGGTCGTTTTGCCCGCGCCGTTGAGGCCGAGGATCACGACCCGGCTGCCCTTGTCGATGGCCAGGTTCACGCCGGTGAAGATCTCCAGCGACCCGTAGAGCTTGGTGAGGTTGGTGGCCATCAGCGGCGTCTTGCCGCAGGGAGCGGGTTCGGGGAACTTGATGCGGGCCACCTTGTCGGCCACGCGCACGTCGTCGAGTTCGGACAGCATGCGCTCGGCGCGCTTGACCATCTGGTGTGCCGCAGCGGCTTTCGTCGCTTTGGCACCGAGTTTGGCCGCCTGCTGCTTGAGCGCGGAGGCCTTCTTCTCCGCGTTGGCGCGCTCGCGGACGCGGCGCTGTTCGTCGGTGGCGCGGGCGTCGAGATACTTCTTCCAGCCCATGTTGTAGATGTCGGCCTCACCACGCACGGCGTCGAGGAACCACACCTTGTTCACCACGTCGGCGAGCAGGTCGACGTCGTGGGAGATGACGACCAGGCCACCGTCGTGGTTCTGCAGGAAGCCCCGCAGCCAGGTGATGGAGTCGGCGTCGAGGTGGTTGGTGGGCTCGTCGAGCAGCAGCGTCGTATCGGATTTGCCGCCGGAGCCGTCGGAGGCGGAGAACAGGATGCGCGCCAGCTCGATGCGACGGCGCTGACCGCCCGACAGCGTGCGCAGGGCCTGGCCCAGCACCCGGTCCGGGAGACCGAGGCTGTGGCAGATCCGGGCGGCCTCGCTCTCGGCGACGTAGCCGCCCAGCGCCGAGAATCGTTCCTCGAGCCGGCCGTACTTGCGCACCGCCTTCTCACGTTCGGCGTCGTCGACGACCTCGGCCATCAGGGCCTGCTGCTTCTCCATATCGCGGATCAGCTTGTCGAGTCCCCGCGCCGAGAGCACGCGGTCGCGCGCCAGCACATCGAGATTTCCCTCACGCGGATCCTGCGGCAGATAGCCGATTTCGCCCGAGCGAATCACCTTGCCGGCGTAGGGTTCTCCCTCACCGGCCAGGATGCGCAGGGTGGTGGTCTTGCCCGCGCCGTTGCGGCCGACGAGACCGATCCGATCACCGGCCTGCACCCGCAGCGCCGACCCCGGCGCGGTGAGCAGGGTGCGGATTCCGGCCCGGACCTCCAGGTCGGTCGCGGTGATCACAACAGTCTCCTAGCACGGTAAGGGGGCAAACGGTTCGATTGTGCATCCCTCGGACACACCAGAACCACCCATTTTACCGGCCGTCGACGGTCACTCGGCCACCACCCGCAGCGTGCGCAAGCTCGGATCGGCCGGATCGGGCACATTCATCCCGTTCTCGACTCCGGATCGCAGGTAGTCCACGACCGCGGCGTCGACCAGTTCCCCGGGCACGATCACCGGGATTCCCGATACCCGCCGCGCGAGAGCCGGTCGTCGAGACCGGGCGCGGCGAGGATGTCGGCCGCCAGCGCGCCGCCGAGGACCTCGCGCACGCGCGGATCGGCGCCCGCACCTTGCCGATGGCCGGGCGGAGTGAAGCCGTAGCGGCCGAGTTGGCGGTATTCGGCCAGTGCGTCCAGCACGGGGCCCGTGAGTGATCCATCCGATTCGCCTCTCCTCGGTACCGATGGTGATCGCGTACCGCTCAGCGCAGTGCCGGCAGTACTTCCTTCTCGTATGCGGTGAAGAAGCCCTCCAGATCCGGCCCGATCTGGCCGACGTAGACCTCGTCCGCGCCCGCGTCCACACAGGTGCGCAACTGGTCGATGTGGCGTTGTGGGTCCGGCCCGGCGGCGAAGTGCTGCCGCGACGCCTCGCGGTCCAGCAACGACATCGCGTCCTCGAAATCGGCGGGGCGCGGCAGGGTCTGGCCCAGCTGACCGGGCAGCAGTTCGTTGGACCACAGCCGGTGGGCGGCGTCGACGCCGGACTCCTCGTCGGCCGCCCAGCTCACCTTGGTGCCCATCTGCACCGGTTTGGCGCCTCCTCCGCTGTCGCGGAACAGGTCGACCAGCTCGGCGGCGGGCATGCTCGTGCAGTAGCCGTCGCCGATGCGCGCCGCCAATTCCGTTGCCTGCGGGCCGAATCCGGATACATAGATCGGCACGGGCTGTTCGGGCAACGTGTAGATCCGCGCCTCCTGCACCGTGTAGTGCTCGCCGCGATAGGTCACCACGTCACCGCGGTGCAGGCGGCGGATCAGGTCCACGGCCTCGGCCAGCATCCGCAGCCGCTCCCCCGGCGGCGGCCACGGATCGCCGAAGATGTGTTCGTTGAGCGCTTCGCCGCTGCCGACGCCGAGCACGAAGCGGCCGTCGAGCTGCACGGCCGCGGTGGCCGCTGCCTGGGCGATGATCGCGGGATGGATGCGCACCGTCGGACAGGTCACGGCCGTGGTGATCGGGAGCGATGTGGCCTGCGACAGCGCGCCGATCGTGCCCCAGACGAACGGGCTGTGGCCCTGGGCGTCGTTCCACGGATGAAAGTGATCGGAGATCCACAGCCGCTCGAAACCCGCCTGTTCCGCGCGCTGGGCCTGTTCGACGAGTTCTTTCGGTCCGAACTGTTCGCCGGCGAGAAAATATCCGATGGCTGCCATGTCCGGCGGTTACCCAGCAGCCGCAACGGTATTCGGCCACCCGGGCGCACCCCGTCACTGCCGGCCGGCGCCGCCGACCGAAAATTTTCCGGCCGAGTCCGCGAGCCGCATACCGTGCCCGGCGCCCCGGCCGGTCGCGAGTACACCGTCGCGGACCTCGGGCACGCCGTCGACCAGCAGTGGCTCCAGCCGGGCGTGGTCGATGAACCATTCCACGTGACGCAGATGGGCGAACGACGACACGATCGGTGCGTGCAGCGAAGGCGCGCAGTGGGCGGAGATGTCCAGGCCGTGCGCGGCGGCGAGGGCGGCGCATTCCAGGAAGCCGCTGTAGCCGCCGCAGCGGGTCACATCGAGTTGCAGGCAGTCCACCGAGCCGATCAGCACGGCCGCGTCGTAGTGGCGGTAGACGTATTCGCCGGCGGTCACATCGCAGCGCAGCGCCGCCCGCAGCAACGCCAGCCCGGGCGGATCGTCGCTGGTGACGGGCTCTTCGAACCAGATCACACCGTGCCGGTCGAGGTCGGCGCCGACCCGGCGGGCCAGAGCGGCGGAGTAGGCGCCGTTCGCGTCGACCATCAGGCGGGCGCGGTCGCCGAGCAGCCCGTTCGCGAAAGACACCCGCTCGAGGTCCCGCTCGGTCCGCTCGCCACGATCCTCCCCGATCTTGATCTTGACGCACCGGCACCCCGCCGACAGCCAGCCGTCGATCTGCTCGCCCAGCTCGTCATTGGTCAGGGTGGTGAATCCGCCCGAGCCGTAGACCGGTGTCGCCGGGCGCACCGCGCCGAACAGCCGGCTCAGCGGCACCCCGAGCAGGCGCGCCTTCAGGTCCCACAGGGCGATGTCGACGGCGCTGAGCGCATGTGCGACGACGGCGGCGGTGCCCAGATTCCGGCAGGCGCGCTGCATCCGGATCCGGCAGTCGCCGATATCGAGCGGCGAACGCCCGGCCAGGACCGGGGCGAGCACCTCGCGCACGATCGCCGCGGTGGCGCCGCCGCTGTAGGTCCACCCCAGCCCGGTCTGCCCGCCCGCGTCGATCTCGACGGTGACCGCGGTGGTCGCCTCCCATTCGAGGGTGCCGTCGGCTTCCGGCTCCGGCGTCGGAAACCGGTAGACCCCGACCCGGACCGACTCGTCGATGGTCGCCACACTCATCCCTGGCCCTTCGCCGCCAGCGCCGCCGCCAGCAGTTCGACCGCGTGGCGCGGATCGGCGTCCGGTTGCAGCTGCCGGATCTGGGTCCGGCAGCTGAATCCGTCGGCGAGCACCACGGTGCCCGGACTACGCTCACGCACCGCCGGCATCAGCTTGTCCTCGGCGCAGGCCACCGAGACGTCGTAGTGGCCGCGTTCGAAGCCGAAATTGCCTGCCAGACCGCAACATCCGGCATCGAGGACCTGCACGTCGGCGCCGGTCGAGGACAGCAGTTCGCGATCGGTGTCGTAGTGCATGATCGCGTGGTGGTGACAGTGCGGCTGCACCATGGCCGCGGTGTCGACGTGCGGCGGATTCCAGTCCGGCGCCCGCTCGGCCAGCAGTTCGGCGAGCGTGTAGGTCTGTTTCGACAGCCGATCGGCGTCCTGGTCGCCGTAGAGCAGTTCGGGCAGATCGGCCCGGAACACGGCCGCGCAGCTGGGTTCGAGGACGACGATCGGCGTGCTGTCGCGCAACTGCGGCGCCAGCACCCGCAACGTGCGGCGCAGCACGCGTTTGGCGGTGGGCAGCTGGCCGGTGGAAATCCAGGTCAGACCGCAGCAGACGGTGCGCTCGGGCACGATCACGGAGAAGCCCGCGGCCTCCAGCACAGTCACCGCGGCTTCGGCGATTCCGGGTTCGAAATTGTTGGTGAAGGTATCGGGCCACAGCAGCACCGTGCCGCGCTCGCCGGTGGTGGAGCTCGTGTGGTTGCGGAAGGTGCGAGTGAACCGGCTGCGCGCGAAGCGGGGCATTTCCCGTTCCTGCGCGATGCCGCCCGCGGCCGAGACCAGGCGCCGCAAGCCTGGGGTGTGGGTCACGGCGTTGGCGAGCGGAGCCATCGAGGTGCCGAGCCGGGCCCACAGCGGAATCCAGCCCATCGAATAGTGGGCCATCGGCCGGACCCGGTGTTCGTAGTGGTGGGACAGGAATTCGGCCTTGTAGGTGGCCATGTCGACATCGACCGGGCAATCGCTGCGACATCCCTTGCACGCCAGGCACAGATCGAGCGCGTCGCGGACCTCGGTGGATCGCCAGCCGTCGGTGATCGCCTCGCCCTGCAGCATTTCGAACAGCAGCCGGGCCCGCCCGCGGGTGGAATGCTCCTCCTCCCGCGTCGCGCGGTAGCTGGGGCACATCACCCCGCTGCTCTCGCCGCGGCACTTGCCGACACCCACGCAGCGTCCGGCCGCCTCGCTGAAGCGGTGGTCGTCGTCGGGAAAGGCGAAGTGCGTCACCGGTTCCCACGGCCGGTAGTCGCTGCCCTGGCGCAGATCCGAATCCAGTCGATGCGGCTGGACGATCTTGCCGGGATTCATCCGGTTGCGCGGATCGAACAGCGCCTTGACCTCACCGAAGGCGCGAACCACCGTGTCGCCGAACATGATCGGCAACAGTTCGGCGCGCGACTGGCCGTCGCCGTGCTCGCCGGACAGCGACCCGCCGTAGCTGCTCACCAGGCGCGCGGCCCGTTCGACGAAGCGCCGGTAGTGCGCGATCCCGTCGGCGGTGCGCAGGTCGAACGGGATGCGGGTGTGCACGCAGCCGTGACCGAAATGCCCGTAGAGCGAACTGGATTCGTAGTCGAATTCCTCGAGCAGCGCGTCGAAGTCGCGCAGATAGTCGCCGAGCCGCTCGGGCGGGACGGCGGCATCCTCCCATCCCTCGTGCGTTTCCGGGCCGTCGGGCGGATAGGCGGTGGCGCCGAGCCCGGCCTCGCGGGCGGCCCACACCTCGGCCTCGCGGTCGGGATCGTCCAGGATGGTGGAACTCGCGCCGGTGGCGCGTTCGAGATCGGCGATCATCTTCTTCGCCCGCGCGTCGGCCTGCTTCTGGTCGTCGCCGTCGAATTGCGCCATCAGCCAAGCCTTCCCATCGGGCAACTGGGAGATGGCCTTCGCCGCCAGATGCTGGCTGTGCTCCAGTTGGACCAGGCGATGGTCGAGGCCCTCGAGGGCGGCGGGGTCGTGCGGCAGGATGCGGGAGACCGCGTCGGCGGCGTGATAGACGTCGGGGAAGCCGAGCACGACCATCGCCTTGGCGGCCGGCACCCGAACCAGCTCGATCTCCGCGCGCAGCACGGTCACCAGTGTGCTTTCGCTGCCGACGAGGAACTTCGCGATGTCGAATCCTCGCTCCGGCAGCAGCGCGTCCAGGTTGTATCCGGAGACCCTGCGGGGAATGTCCGGATACGCGGCGCGGATGTCGTCGGCGTAGCGGTCCCGGATCTCCCGCAGCCGGCGGACCAGCTCGTCGGCCTCCGGATTCGCGCCCGGGATCGGGTCCTCGGCACCCACCCAGGCCCGCAGCCCGTCGTAGGTGAGGATCTCGAGCCGGCGCACGGAGTCGACCATTTTTCCGTAGGCCTGTGCCGTGGCACCGCACGAGTTGTTGCCGATCATTCCGCCGATCGTGCAACTGACGTGAGTCGACGGCTTGGGGCCGACCATCAGCCCGGACGACTTCAACTGCTGATTGAGCGGATCGAGCGCGATCCCCGGTTCCACCACGGCGGTGCGCGTTTCACGGTCGACGCCGAGCAGCCGGTGGCAGTATTTCGTCCAGTCGATCACGACCGCGGTATTGCAGCTCTGCCCGGCCAGGCTCGTGCCACCGCCACGGGAGAGCAAGGGGACGTCGTGGTCGCGGCAGATTCCGACCGCGATCGCAGCGGCCTCCGGTGTGTGCGGAACAACCACGCCCAGTGGCAGAGCGCGATAGTTCGAGGCGTCCGTGGAATAGGTGGCGCGACTTCCCGAATCGAAACGAACCTCCCCGTCGACCGCCTCCTTCAGGGCGGTTTCGAGTGCCTGCAGCGGCCATCGGTCTCGATTCGAGCCGCGGTGCGGGCGGGCCGCGCGATCCGAAATCGTCATTCGTGCACCCCTGTCATGGTCGGCCGGATGTGGTGCGGCCGCACCTCGCCGCGGGCGGCCGGACATCGCGCGGGTACCCGGTCGACCGCAGGTCACACCCGCCGAATCGGACACGATGGCAGGCGATCCCGGCCCGAATAACGGCGCACGACGCGGGTACGCCGCAGATGCGACGCCCCTGCCGCGGCCTTCGGCGGGGCGCCGGACAACCGCGCGAGGAGAGGAGATCGAGTGAGCGCGCAGTCACCCGTAGTCGTCGTGACCGGAGCCAGTGCCGGAATCGGGCGCGCCGCCGCGCGACGCTTCGCCGCCGACGGTGCCCGCGTGGCGCTGCTGGCCCGCGGGCGCGCCGGACTGGACGCCGCGGCGAAGGACGTGGAACGAGCCGGTGGTACGGCGTTGCCGATCTCGACCGACGTCGCCGACTTCGACGCCGTCGAGGCGGCCGCCGACCGCGTCGAAGAGCAGTGGGGTCCGATCGACGTGTGGGTGAATTCGGCGTTCACCTCGGTCTTCGCCCCCTTCACCGAGATCGAGCCGAAGGAGTATCGCCGCGTCACCGAGGTCACCTATCTCGGCTCGGTGCACGGGGTGATGGTGGCGCTGGCCCGGATGCGCCCGCGTAATCGCGGCACCATCGTGCAGGTCGGGTCGGCGCTCGGCGAGCGGGCGATCCCGCTGCAGTCGGCCTATTGCGGCGCCAAGCACGCGGTCAACGGATTTCTCGAGGCGGTGCGGGTGGAGCTGATGCACGAGCACAGCGGCGTACACGTGACGATCGTGCAGGCGCCGGCGGTCAACACACCCCAATTCTCCTGGGTGCGTTCGCGTTTGCCGAAGAAGCCGCAGCCGGTGCCGCCGATCTACCAGCCCGAGGTCGTGGCCGACACCATCGCCTTCGCGGCCGAGCATCCGGAACGCAAACAGTATTGGGTGGGCGCGAGCACGGTCGGCACGGTCGTCGCGCAGCGGCTCGCGCCGGCGATGCTGGACCGTTATCTGGCGCGCACCGGCTACGACTCGCAGCAGACCGATGCCGACGAGACCGACCGGCCGGACAACCTGTGGCGCCCGCTCGACGACGAACACGGCCACGACTTCGGCGCGCACGGTGACTTCGACGGCCGGGCCCACCGGCACAGCCCGCAGGCGTGGATGTCGCGCTGTGTCGAATCGGTGGCCGGTTCCGTCGCTCGGATGGCCCGGCACTGACCGCGATCGGGCCGGTCGGCCGCGGTTGAGTTCGACTACCGCGGGTACCCGCCCGGCGACCAGGGCACGCAGGGCAATTCCCGTGGGATCGACCCCGACAGGACAGGAGAGGATATGGCGCAACAGGTTGGTGACTATGTCGTGGCCCGGCTCAACGAGTGGGGCGTGAAACAAGTTTTCGCCTATCCCGGTGACGGCATCAACGGCTTGGTCGCCGCCTTCGGCCGCACCGAGGAACGGCCCACGTTCGTGCAGGCCCGGCACGAGGAGATGGCGGCGTTCCAGGCCACCGGATACGCCAAGTTCAGCGGGCACGTCGGTGTCTGCATGGCCACGTCCGGCCCGGGCGCGGTCCATCTGCTCAACGGCCTCTACGACGCGAAGCTGGACCATGTGCCGGTGGTGGCGATCATCGGGCAGACCGCGCGCAGCGCGATGGGCGGCAGCTACCAGCAGGAGATCGACCTGCAGAGCCTGTACAAGGACGTGGCCTCCGAATATCTGGTCGAGGTGAACGTCGCCGAACAGCTGCCCAACGCGCTCGACCGCGCCTTCCGCACGGCGTGGACCCGGCGTGCACCCACCGCGGTGATCATTCCGGCGGATCTGCAAGAGGAAAGCTACGAACCGCCGCAGCACGAATTCAAGCAGGTGCCGTCGAGCCCGCCCGCCGAGATGCATTCGGTGGTCGTGCCCGCGCGCGCGGAGATCGAGCGCGCCGCGGAGGTGATCAGCGCCGGTTCCAAGGTGGCGATCCTGGTCGGCCAGGGTGCCCGCTCGGCCGCGCGCGAGGTGACCGAACTCGCCGAGATCACCGGCGCCGGGGTCGCCAAGGCGCTGCTCGGCAAGGATGTGCTGCCCGACGACCTGCCCTTCGTCACCGGTCCGATCGGGTTGCTCGGCACCCGCCCCAGCTACGAGCTGATGCGCGACTGCGACACCCTGGTGATCGTCGGTTCCAACTTCCCCTACAGCCAGTTCCTGCCCCCGCTGGATCAGGCCCGGGCGGTGCAGATCGATATCGACGGCACCATGATCGGCATGCGGTATCCGACGGAGGTCAATCTGGTCGGTGACGCGAAAGCCACTCTGGCCGAGCTGATTCCGCTGCTCAAGCCGGTCGGTGACCGGTCCTGGCGCGAGACCGTGGAGTCGAATGTGGCGCGGTGGTGGGAAACCGTCGAACGGCAGTCGACGCTGGCCGCGAAACCGGTCAACCCGATGCGAGTGGTCTGGGAACTGTCGCAACAGATTCCGGACAACACCATCGTCACGGCCGATTCCGGATCGTCGACCAACTGGTACGCGCGGTGCCTGAAGTTCCGCGGCAGCATGCGGGGGTCGCTGTCGGGAACGCTGGCCACCATGGGCCCCGGCGTGCCGTACGCGATCGGCGCCAAGTTCGCCCATCCGGACCGGCCGGTGATCGCACTCGTCGGTGACGGCGCGATGCAGATGAACGGGCTGGCCGAGCTGATCACCATCGCGCGCTACGCCGAACGCTGGGACGACAAGCGATTGGTGGTGTGCGTCTTCCACAACAACGACCTCAACCAGGTGACCTGGGAACTGCGGTCCATGGGCGGTTCACCGAAATTCGAGGATTCCCAATCGCTTCCGGACATTTCGTACGCCGACGCGGCGCGCTGTTTCGGACTCGCGGCGATCGAGGTCGACGACCCGGAGCAGTTGGCCGGGGCCTGGGAACGCGCCCTGTCCGCCGACCGCCCGACGCTGCTGGACGTGCGCTGTGATCCCGAGGTGCCGCCGATCCCGCCGCACGCCACCTGGGATCAGATGAAGGCGACAGCCGAAGCGGTGCTGCGTGGCGATCCGAACGCCTGGCATCTGGTCGCGCAGGGCATGAAGACGAAGGCACAGGAGTTCCTGCCGGGCGGTCGCTCGGACGACGACCGATGAGTTCGGCCGCGCGCGGACCTACCCGCGCGCGGCATCCCAATCGGTCAGCGAATGCCTGGCTTGCCGTAGCGCGCACCGGAACCGCTCGCGGTCGGCGCCCGGTGCCACGCTGTCGAACAGGCCGGCCGCCACCGCCGCCACGACCGCGATGATCAGCAAAGTTGTCATAGTGGTCAGTCTGCGACGATCGGCAACGAAGCGACAGAGCCAATACCACATCGCTGGCCCGGAAGCCGGGCGTCGGCCACGTGGCCGATGCCCGGCTTCCGCTGCGCAACCGGCACGCCGGTAGGTATCATCGGCCCCCGTACCTCAGATTATGGTTCGGCCCAACGCTTTTGGCTTCACGACGGTGGCGGCTGCCGCCGTCGTCGTCCACCACGACCGTTTGGAGTTGTCTTCTGTGACCACGCCCCATTCGCTGGAATCGTCGTCGAACAGGTGCCCCGTGGCACACAATTCACCGATCGCCCCGGACGGACCGCGTGTTCCCATCTATACCGAGGAATTCGCCGCCGACCCGCGCGGCGGATACGACCGCATGCGCGGCCACCACCGCTCCTTCGCTCCGATCGAGCTCGCCCCCGGAGTGCCGGCGACACTGGTGATCGGCTATCAGGCCGCCCTCGGCATTCTCAACGATCCCGAGCATTTCCCGGCCGACCCGCGTACCTGGCAGCGCACCGTACCGGCCGACAGCCCGATTCTGCCGATGCTCGAGTGGCGCCCGAATGCGTTGCGCAACACGGGTCCCGAGCATGCGCGTTTTCGCGCCGCCAACGTCGCGGCCATCGATGGGGTGGACCTGCACACGGTGCACACGGTCGTCGAGCAGATCGCGATGCCGCTGATCAACTCCTTCAGCGCGGACGGCCACGCCGATCTGCTGACCCAGTACATCCATCCGCTGGTGTCGGCCAACCTGAACACGATGCTGGGCATCGAACCGGATATCGCCGAGCGGGTCGCGGCCGGGATGGCCGCCATCTTCGACGCGACCGGCGACGCGGCCGCGGGCAACCGGATGCTGGCCGCCGCATTGCAGGAACATACCGATCGCAAGCGCGCCTACCCGGGCGACGACATCACCTCGCGGCTGATCGCGCACGACAGCGGTCTCGACGACGAGGAGGTCATCAACCAGCTGGTCAGCCTGTTCGGCGCCGGGATCGAACCGCAGGTGCATCTGGTCGCCAACGCCCTGCTGCTGATGATGACCGACGAACGGTTCTCCGGAAGCCTGCTCGGTGGCGCCCTGACCACCCGCGACGCGCTGGACTGGGTGTTGTTCAACAATCCCCCGCTGGTGAACTACTGCGCGAGCTATCCGCGGCAGCCGATGCTCGTCGAGGACGTGTGGCTGCCCGCGCATCAGCCGGTGCTGATCGGCATCGCGGCCTGCAACAACGATCCGCAGGTGCGCGAGGGCGACCGCAACGGGAACCGCTCCCATCTGTCGTGGGGCGCCGGGCCGCACGCCTGCCCGGCCCGGCAGATCGGCTATCTGGTCGCCCAGGACGCCGTCGACCAGCTCCTGGACGCGCTGCCGGATATCGAGCTGGCCGTGCCGGTGAACGAACTCCGCTGGCGCCCAGGGCCTTTCCACCGTGCCCTGACCGCCCTCCCGGTCACCTTCCCGCCCTCGCCGCCATTGCGCGGCGCGCTCGGCTAGCGGGCCCACGACAGCGGAGGGCCGATCCGCCGCCGGGCACACGAGCCGCGCGCGAGCTAACGTCGTGGCATGCACACCCTCGTGATGACCGGCGCGACACGTGGAATCGGCCGGATCGCCGCCCGGGAGATCCTGCGCCTCGCACCCGATACCCGCCTGCTGGTGCTGGCGCGCGGCGCGTCCGGCCCACAGGTGTGCGCGGAATTGTCCGGTGCGGGATACGCGGCCTCGCATGTGGAGGCCGACCTCGCGTCGCTGGCCGGGATCCGTTCGGCGGCGCGGCGAATTCACGACATGCTCGATCGCGGCGAGGTGCCGCCGCTGGCCGGATTCGTCGGCAATGCCGGCATCCAGTACACCGACGCGACCATCGCGACCGAGGACGGACTCGAGGCCACCTTCGCCGTCAACGTCGTGGCCAACCACCTGCTGCTGCGCCTGCTCGGCGACCGCTTCGTCGTGCCGTCGCGGATCGTGATCACCGTCAGCGACACCCATTTCGGCGATCTGCGGCACAACTTGGGCATGGTGCCCGGCCCGGTGTGGCACTCCCCCGATGTGCTGGCCCACCCCGGCGCCTTCGCCGATCCGTCGAGTACGGCAGCGGGCCGCACCGCGTACTCGACGAGCAAACTCGCCATGATCTATCTGGTGCACGAGTACGCGCGCCGGCTTCCGGCCGGAGTCGAGATCCTTTCCTACAACCCGGGTTTCGTCCCCGGCACGGAACTGACCCGCAACGCCGGCCGCCTGGAGCGCTTCGCCGCCCGCCGCCTCGCCCGCGCCCTCACTTGGACCCCGCTGGCGAGCACGCCGAAGACCGCGGGCCGGCGCCTCGCCGCGGTGGTCACCGGATCCGTCCGGGCCGAGTCCGGCAGTTACATCGATCGCCACCGGGTCACCGAGTCCTCACCCGAGTCCTACGATCCGGCTCGCGAACGCGAGGTGTGGGAGTGCGCCGAACGTCTCACCGCTGCGCATCCGGACTGAGCCGCGTCACCTTCCGCTAGCGTGATGCCACCGAACGGAAGGATCACCGGTGAAAGTGCATCTGCAGGTGGAGGGTTCGCCACTGCGCGCCCGCGAGAGCGCCCGGGCGATCGCCGCGCTCGGCGCCGACGGCATCTTCTCCTTCGAGGGCCCGCACGACGTCTTCGTGCCGCTGGTTCTCGCCGCCACGGAGACCGATCTGCGGCTGATGACCAATGTCGCCATCGCCGGCCCGCGCAGTCCGCTGCACCTGGCGCACACCGCCTACGATCTGCAGGCGCTCAGCGGCGGGCGGTTCCGGCTGGGCCTGGGGTCGCAGATCCGGGTGCACATCGAGAAGCGCTACGGCAGCCGGTGGGAACGCCCGGCCCGGCGCACGGGTGAATCGGTGGCGGCGGTGAAGGCCATCCTCGCGGCGTGGGAAGGTCACGCGCTTTTGGATTTCCGGGGCGAGTTCTTCACCCACACGCTGATGCCGCCGACGTTCGATCCCGGCCCCAATCCGTTCGGCCCGCCGCCGGTGCTGATGGGCGCGCTGGGACCGGTGATGACCCGGACCGCCGCCGAGGTGGCCGACGGGCTGCTGGTCATGCCGTTCAACAGTGCCACTCATTTCACCCGGCGCACGGTACCGGCGCTGCGGCGCGGGCTGGCCGAATCCGGGCGCACGCTCGACGACTTCGAGGTGGTCGCCCAGGCCATGGTCGCGCTCGGCGGCACCGCGCCCGAACTGGCCGCCGCCGTCGACGCGGTCGCGCGGCTCATCGCCTTCTACGCGTCCACTCCGGCCTACCGCCCGGTCCTCGACGCCGAGGGCTGGGGTGAGCTGCAACCCGAACTCAACGCCCTGTCCAAACAGGGTCGCTACGCCGAGATGCGGGCGCTGATCACCGAGCCCATGGTCCGCACCCTCGCGCTGGTCGGCTCTCCCGCCGACTGTGCGGCCCAGGCTCACGCCCGCTTCGGCGAGTACGCCCGCGACATCTGCTGTTACTTCCCGGGTTACGACCCCGCGACCGACGACGTGGCCGAATTCGTGGGCCGGTTGCAGTCCACGGGATAACGGTCAGAAGTCTACTTCTCGTTTAGTGGAAACTGGATTCTCACATGTCTATTATGTGATTCACCGCACTCAGGCCGCAGCGAGCCGACGCACGGGTGGCGGTGAAGGAGAAGAACTACCCATGGCAACCGCGACCACCAGCGTCGAAAGCCCCGATGACAACGACACCGGACGCCTGGAAAACGCCTCCACGCTCCGTGTCGTCCTCATCATCGTGGCGATCGTCGCGAGCACCGAGATCGTCCCGTTCCATTTCACGTTCATCAGTCTCAGCGCCCGATTCATCGGTGAATCCTTCCCGGAGCAGAACGCCGGGCAGCTCACCTGGCTGACCACGCTGTACTCACTGATCGGCGGCGTAGCGGTACCGGTCTTCGGCAAATTGTCCGATCTGGTCGGCAAGAAGAAGATCATCCTGTTCTGTCTGTTGCTGTCGATCATCGGCTGCCTCATCGACGCTCTGACCTCGAACTGGGTGCTGATGCTGCTCGGCCGCGGACTGCAGGGGCTGGCCTTCCCGGCGATCTTCGTGTCCTACGGCCTGATTCGCGATCTCGCGCCGCGCCGCCACCTGAACATGGCGATCGCGCTCGCGGGCGGTGGCACCGGCGTGGGCGCGATCCTGGGCCCGCTGATCGGCGGCATCCTCACCGACCACTACAGCTGGCGTTCGCTGTTCTGGTTCTGCGTGATCTGGACCGTGGTGACGATCCTGCCGCTGGCACTGTTCGTGCCCGAGACCAAGCTGCGCGCCAAGGTCAAGATCGACCTGCTCGGTGCGGTGCTGCTCGGCGCCGGCATCGCCGGTGTGCTCATCTATCTCAGCAACGGCGCCACCTGGGGCTGGGGCGAACTGTCGGCGCTGGCCTGGCTCATCGGCGGCGTGGTCCTGCTGGTGGCCTTCTACGTCTGGGAGCTGATCACACCGGAACCGATCATGGATCCGAAGTTGTTGCGCGCCCCGCGGTTCGCCGGCATCCTCGCCGCGGCGTTCCTGTCGGTGGGTGTCATGCAGGGCCTGTCGTATGCGATGGGCTATCTCGCGGAGACACCCGGCGGAGCCGAGGGTGAGGCGATCAAGAAGCAGATCGTCGACGGCGCGGCCGCCGAGGCAGCCAAGCAGGCCTCCGAACAGATGCATATCAAGGTTCCCACATCGGCTGTCACGCAATACTTCTCGGTGGAGGGCACCCTGCCCGGCTTCGGTCTGACGCTGTTGCAGTTCACCGTGCAGGCCATGCTGGGCCTGGCGCTGGTGTACGTGCTCGTCGCCCCGCTGTGCGGCTGGATGTCGACCCGGATCGGATTGCTCAAGCCCTATCTCGCCTCGACCATCGCGTTCGTGATCGGATGTCTGCTGTTCGCCCGCTTCCACGACAGCGTGTGGCAGATGGCGCTGATCGCGCTGATCATCGGTGTCGGTGCGGGAGCATATCTGGGCACCCTGCCCAATATGGTGGTGGAGGCGGTGCCACAGGAACAGCAGGGCATCAGCGCCGGAATGTACGGAGCCTTCAACAGTTTCGGCACCGCGGCCGCTACCGCCGCCGTCGCGGCGGTCATGTCGGCCAACCCGCTGATTCTGCACATCAACGCCCCCGGACACGTCGAGGAACGTAAACTGAACACCGGTCCGCTGGCGCAGCTTCCGGACGGTGCCGCCTATACGAACATCTTCTACGTGTTCGCCGCCGCGTCCGCCGTCGCCTTCGTCCTGGCACTGGTGTTGCTGCGCTACTACAACCGGCCGAGTACCGGAGGCACCGCCCACTGAATCGACACCCGTTCTCGCCGCAGCCATTCCGCATCGGGCCACAGGAGGGCACGTGACCGGCAGACTCACCGACCCGGTCGCATTCATCACCGGGGCCGCCCGTGGGCAGGGCCGCGCGCACGCGGTGCGGATGGCGCGCGAGGGCGCCGACATCATCGCCGTCGACATCGCGGGACCGTTACCGCCCTGCGTCCCTTACGATTCCGCGACCGGCGCGGATCTGGCCGAGACGGTCCGCCTCGTGGAGGCGACCGGCCGGCGGATCCGCGCCGCCGCGGTCGACACCCGCGACCTCGACGGTATGCGCAAGGCCGTCGACGAGGGGGTGAGTGAATTCGGCCGGCTCGACGTGGTGGTGGCCAACGCCGGGATCGCGGTCCCGGAACCATGGGATGCGATCACCCCGCAGTCCTTCCGCGACGTCATCGACATCAATGTGACGGGCACGTGGAATACCGTGGCCGTCGCGGCGCCGCACATCGTCGAGGGTGGGCGCGGCGGGTCGATCGTGTTGATCAGTTCGGCGGCGGGGATCAAGATGCAGCCGTTCATGGTGCACTACACCGCCGGCAAGCACGCGCTCACCGGGATGGCCCGCGCGCTGGCGGCCGAACTCGGCCCGCACGCCATCCGCGTGAACAGCGTGCATCCCGGGCCGGTGAATTCGGCGATGGGCACCGGCGAGATGGTGACCCGGCTGGGCGCCGCCATGGAAACCAATCCGCAACTGGCTCACATGATGACGCCGTTCCTGCCGACATGGGTACTCGAACCCGAGGACGTCGCCGATACCGTCTGCTGGCTGGCCTCCGACGAATCCCGGTATCTCACCGCGGCGGCGATCCCGGTGGACCAGGGCAGCACGCAGTACTGAAGTGGTTGGGAGAGAACAGATGAGCGACTTCGACAGCACCGTACCGACCCCGCGGCTCGCCGCGGCGCTGTGCACCGCGGCGCACCTGCTCGGCGACGAGGTGCGCGCCGTCCTGCTGCACAGCCCGCGCCCGGTCTTCCTGTTCTATCTGGCCCAGACCTTCGACCAGTTGGCGGACGATCTGTCCTCGGGCCGCCCGCCCGGTCCGGCGACCCCGGCCCAGCAGCTGTGCCTGCATCTGATGCTGGCCCACGCCGAAGCGCAGGTGCCGGCCCACGATCTGGCCCGGGCCCGGCATCGGCTGTTGCGCCACGACACCGGCGACATCCTGGCCGAGGTGCGCGCGGTCGCCGGAAAGTCCGGTGGCAGCTACGATTTCATCGCGCTGGGCGACGTCCTGGCCGCCGGCGGGATGGGCGCCTTCTTCGCACCGTTCGAATCGTCCGACCTGGCCGCCTGACAACCGGCACTGACCAACCGCAACTCAGTCGCCGGATTCGCGGCTGAGCCCGCGCATCAGCAGGCGCCAGGCGCGTCGTGCGGTGGCCTGGCGCGCCGGAAGTTCGGTTTTGATCAGCACGGCCGCCAGCATGGCCAGAGCCGTCACGACGTCTTCGGCGGTGAGTTCCGGTCGCAGCGAACCGCGCGAATCGGCATCGGCCAATTTGGCGCCGATCAGGTCGACGAGCCGGCGCGACACCTCGAACAGCCGGGGATCGTCGAAGCCGGTGGGGTCGATGGTGGCGATGAAGCCGGCCGAGACCGCGATCTGGTCGACGATGAAATCCAGCAGATCCACCGCCGTGGTCCCCGGCCGATTGGCCACCTCCTCGATCTCGACGATGTTGTCGTCGAACACCGCCAGGATCATCGATTCGCGGGTCGGGAAATGCCGGTACAGCACGCCCGGGCCCACTCCCGCCGCGCGGGCGATCGAGTTCATCGGAGCGTCGAAACCGTTCTCGGCGAACACCTCCCGCGCCGCGCGAACCAACGCCCGTCGGTTCGCCGCAGCTGCCTTCGGCCCTCGATTGGCCCGGGGTGACGCGGTCATCTGTCCGACGTTACCGCACGCGTGCCGCGCCCCGGCATCGCGGACCGGCACCGTCGCCCGAGCCCGGTGTCGTTCGGCGCGTACGGATTTCGCGATCGCGGAGCCTCGCGACCTCAACTGAAACAAGTTGCAGTTGACGAGACCGGCCGGGTCGTACAGACTGCGCTAGCAACCGGAGATAGTTGTCCGGTTGGATTCGGTCGCACCGGTCCGGCACGCACCCCGCTTTCGCGTCCAGAGCAAACCCCGCGACCGATATTACGTACCTGTAGGTCTTGATGGAGAGTGCATGCCCCCGATGAAGCGACGCTCCTTTCTGCTCGGCGCCACCACCGCCGGTCTGACTCTGGCCACCGCGGCCACCGCGAGCGCCCAGCCCTGGATGACCACCGGGAGACGGCGCACGTCCGTCCCGCTGACCAGGGAAGATCATCGCGTCGTCATCATCGGTTCCGGATTCGGCGGCGGCGTCAGCGCGCTGCGGCTGGCCGAGGCCGGCGTCGACGTCCTGGTCCTCGAACGCGGGATGCGCTGGCGCACCGGCCCCAATGCCGACACCTTCCCGCATCCGTCGCGCCCGGACAAGCGCATGCTCTGGTACCGGTCCGCACCGCAGGTGCTGGGCGTGCCGGTGGCGGTCGAGCCGTACACCGGCCTGCTGGAGGCCGTCGTCGGGGAGAACATGACCGCGGTCTGCGCCGCGGGCGTCGGCGGCGGCTCCCTGGTGTACCAGGGCATGACCCTGCAGCCCACCGAGGCGACCTTCGCCGCGGTCTTCCCCGCCGAACTCGACTACGCGCTGATGGCGCGTGAGCACTATCCGCGGGTGGCACGGATGCTGGGCGCCGATGTCGCGCCCGACGAACTGATCGACAGCCCCACCTATCTGCCCTCCCGCGCGTTCGCGCGCAACGTCGGCGCGGCCGGCTACGAGCTGTCGAAGATCCCCATGCCGATCGATTGGAGCTTCGCGCTGCGCGAGGTGCGCGGCGAGATGAAACCGTCCTACATCAACGGCGACTGCGCGCTCGGGGTGAACAACGGCGGCAAACATTCCGTCGATGTCACCTATCTGGCGCGCGCCGAGGCCACGGGCCGCGCCACCGTGCGGACCCAGCACGAGGTCACCGATGTGGCGAGGACGCCCGACGGCCGCTGGCAGATCAGCGTCGACCGGATCGATACCGCCGGACGGGTCGTCGAACAACTCGTCCTCACTGCGCAGGCGCTGATCATGGCCGCGGGCAGTATCAACACCACCAAGCTGCTGCTGCGGGCCGGTGCGAAGGGACAGATCCCGGATCTTCCCGACGGCCTCGGGGGCCAGTGGGGCAACAACGGCGACCGGATCTTCACCTGGACCAGCGCGACCGACGATTTCGGCACCGCCCAGGGCGGGCCGGTGGTCTACGGCAGTAAGGAGTGGGACGACCCGGCCATCGCCAACACCGTGATCCAGGCGTCGATTCCGCCGGCCGGCGTCGACGCGCATTCGACCATGCTGGTCGGATTCGGAATCACCGACGGCCGTGGACATCTCGCCTACGACGCGGCCACCGACGACGCGAAACTGTACTGGCCCGCCGATGCCGACGCCGCACTGCAGCAGCGCATCGCCGCTCGCGTCCACGCCATCGCGGGACCCGGCAGTACGGTGCTCGACACCAATGCCGCGGCCCCGAGCACCTGGCATCCGCTGGGCGGCGCGCCGATGGGCACGGTGTGCGATCTGCAGGGCCGGGTCCACGGCACGCGCGGTCTCTACGTCCTCGACGGCGCACTGATTCCCGGCAGTACCGCGGCCTGCAATCCGTCGATGACCATCGCCGCGGTCGCCGAACGCGCCCTCGACCGGATCGTCGCCACCGATATCGGCACCGTCATCTGAGGCGCGGCACGCGCGCCTCGCCGCTGCGCCGCGCGGCCTCGGCGTCGATCCAGTCGCCGATCATGTGCGCCGTCATATCGATGGCCTCGCGGCGTTGCCGCTCGTCGAATTCGATGGCCGAGGCCCGCAGCACCGCGGAGAAGCCGGTATTGATGATGACGAAGGTCATCACGTCGTATTCGTGATCGTCGCCGGGGCCGAGTACCTGGATCAGCAGCACCTTGATCAGCAGCCGCAGCCGCGGCTCGAACTCCGGGATGCCGCTGCTGTAGAACTGCACCCCGGCGACGAGTGCCCGGACCAGGAGCGCATTGGCCACCAGTTCCTCGGCGATCGAGTTCAGCAGGCGGGCGGTCAGCTCGTGCATGGTGGCGTCCGAGCGGTCGAAAATGCTGTCGGTGGCGCGCTTTTCGATGTTCTCGAGCAGACGCGCGAGCAGCTCCTCGACGATGACGGTGCGGTCGGAGAAGTAGCGGTACACCGTGCCGATACTCATCCCCGCCTCGGCGGCGATCCGGTTGGTCGAGGTGTTGGCGATCCCACGCTCACCGAACAGCCGGGCGGCGGTGTCGAGGATCTGCTCCCGGGTCGCCTTGGCGCGCTCCTGAGTGGGCCGGCGACGCTGCCCGGCGGCCTTCGACGCCATCACACACTCCTACCTGGTCTTCGCCCGAGGACCGATCGTCGATCCTAGCCCGGCGGACGGCCCCGCCGAGACCCGGGAAAGTTCCCAAATTTTTTTCTCCGGCCGGGAAAAAGCGGCTACGCTCGATATCGCGGCGCGATCGCCCAGCGTTGTGCGACGCGTCGTGCCGACCGTCGCTTCCGGAGGAACAGCGAGATCCCATGGCAGAGACCGACGATGCCGTGGTCGCCCCCGCCCGTGCTCGCGGACGCCCGCCCCGGCTGAACCGTCATCTCATCCTCGTCGCCGCGCGCGACCTGGAGCCGGAGAATCTGACCATGCAGGCGGTGGCCGACGCGCTGGGCGTGCATCGCAAATCGCTCAACTATCACGTCAGCGACCGCCAGGGCCTGCTCGAACTGGTCGCGTTCGACGCGTTCGACACCGGTTTCCGCCGGGTCGACCTGCCCGAGCGAGCGGACTGGCGTGAGCTGCTGCGATCGTTCGGCTACGCGGTAGTCGATGCTCTGGTGCAGGTCGGCGCGCTCATCGCCTACGTCCGGTTCGACGGGAAGGCGGGGCTGTCGGCCCTGCAACTGGTCGAACGGATCATGGCCGCGTTGGTCGGCGCCGGACTCGATGCGAACGAAGCCGGGCGCACACTGAAACTTGTTGCCGCGATGGCCTATTCGGCCGCACGCGAGGCGCTCGACGCCACCGGCGGGCCGGCCGATCCGCAAGCGGCCGCGGTGCGGCGCACGCTGGGAAACGAGTCCGGATTCCCGCTCCTGCGCGCGGTCGCGACCGCGCGCGAGAGCGACAGCCGCGCCGGTGAGCAATTCGAATTCGTTCTCGCGCTGATCATCGAGGGCCTGGAACGGCGGCTGGAGGTTCGGCACGGCGCCGCAGCGGTGGCGCCGACAGGTGGTCCCGGCCGGTGACTTCACGCCGGCGCGGGTCAGTGTTCCTTGGCGCGCCGGTCCACGGCCTCGGCGAGATAGTCGCCCAGCTCTTCGCGCAGCACACGATCCAGCGACCGTGCCAGGGTGTTGTTCACCGCGGTGACGGCGAGACCGCGTAAATGGTTGAGCATCTTCGCGGTTTCGGCGATTTCGTCGTCGGTGTCGGGCAGCCAGCCGGGGCCGTGGGCATCGACGATCTGCTGCTTGGCGACCGACATCATGTCGTGGGCGATCTCGTCGAGGCGGCCGCTGACGGCTGCCTGCAGATCGGCCAGCCGGCCCAGCCGGAACCCGTAGCCGTGCAGTTCGGCGAAATTCTCCAGCAGCTGCGGATCGGTGAATTCGATTGTCTCCGCGCCGATCCGGGCCAGCCCGAGTTCGGCGAGACGCTCCAGGATCTCCGGATCGGCCGCCTCCTCGCCGAGGAAGGTGTCGATCAATTCGCGCGGTACCTGCAGCGTCTCGTCCTGCTGCCCCCACGCGGCGGTGACCGCGTGCTGCAGCCCCAGGATCTCGGTGAGGTCCTTACCCGTTTCCCAGCCGGTGATGAAATCGGCGATATGGGCGGTGGTGAACCCACGCTGCAACAGCACGTCGATGATCTTCAATCGCTCCAGATGGGAGTCGTCGTAGATCAGCGCGCGCCCGATCCGGCGCACCGGCGGCGGCAGCAGGCCGCGTTCCTGGTAGGCGCGCACATTGCGGCTGGTTGTGCCTGCGGCGCGGGCGAGTTCATCGATGCGGTACTCCGCCATCCCGTTCTCGCCCATCCTTTCCTCGTGCCGGACGCCGACCCGCGTCGCACCCGCCTCCGGCCCGTGTGAGCAGCCCGGGCGCGACGCATCGTGTCGACATTAGCCCAACGAGGTCACCGCCCGATCGGCGACAGGCGCGCGGGCGCCGCCCCGCCCGGGGATGAGCACATAGTCGTGCGGGTCGAGGGTGGCGAGCTGACCGGTGAACTGGCTGCCGAAGCCCGGGAACATGGTCGCGTTGAAGCCGTCCTCGGTCAGATACCAGCTGCGGCACCCGGAATTCCAGGTGGTCGCCCGCAGCCGGCGCTGCAGCCGGTGGTTGTAGCGGTCCTGGCGGTCGCGGCGCACCTCGAGCGAATGCAGATTCCGCTCGAGCAGCATGCCGATCGCCGCGGCGAGATAGTCGATCTGCGCCTCCATGTACACCAGCGCCGAATTGTGCCCGGGACCGGAATTGGGCCCGAAGGTGAAGAACAGGTTCGGATAGCCCGCGACGGTCACACTCTTGTACGCGTAGGCGCCCCTGCGCCATTCGTCGTCCAGGACCCGGCCGCCGCGGCCGGTGATCGGAATCGGCGCGCCCGCCTTCGACACCTCGAAACCGGTGGCGAACACGATGCAGTCGAACCGGTGCTCGATCCCCTCGGCGGTGCGGATGCCCGCCGGCGACATCCCCGCGATCGGCCAGGTGACCAGCGTGCAGTTGTCGCGTTGCAGCGCCGGGTAGTACTCGCTGCTCATCAACAGCCGCTTGCATCCGGCCCGGAAGTCCGGAGTCAGTTGCCGCCGCAACCACGGATCGCGGACCTGACTGTGCAGATGGGCCAGCGCCACCGATTCCACGATCCTGGTCAGCGGGGTATTCCACACCACGCCCAGCGCCACCGATTCGTGCCCCCAGAACCAGGCTTGCCGGGCGAGCTGCTGGGTGAGTGGCAGGTGCCGGTACAGCTGCCGGGTCAGGCCGGTGGTGTGCCGGTTGATCCGCGGCAGAACCCAGCCCGGCGTGCGCTGGAAGACCTTCACCGAACCGGCCCGCTCGACCAGTTCCGGGACGATCTGCACCGCGCTGGCGCCGGTGCCGACCACGGCCACCTTCTTACCGGTGAAGTCGTAGTCGTGATCCCAGCGGGCGGAGTGGATCATATGGCCCTCGTAGCTGTCGCGACCCGGGATGTCCGGCAGGCTCGCATTGGCCAGCGGCCCGGACGCGAGCACCACCGAACGGGCCCGCACCGGTGTGCGACCGGCGTCGAAGGCGATCTCCCATTCTCCCGCCGCCTCGTCGTAGGCCAATCCGGATACGTTGTGCCCGAAGCGAATCGATGCGCCGAGTGCGAACTTCTCGACCATCGCATCGATGTAGCCGAGGATTTCCGCACTGCCGGAATAGGTCTGCGACCACTCCGGATTCGGCGCGAAACTGTAGGAGTACAGCCGCGACGGAATATCGCAGGCCGCCCCCGGATAGGTGTTGTCGCGCCAGGTGCCGCCGACCCGCCGGTCCCGTTCGAAGATCGCGATATTCGTGATTCCGCGCTGCCGCAACCGGATCGCCGCCCCGATCCCGGCGAATCCGGCTCCGACGATCGCGACGTCCAGCACGGTGTTCCCGCTCATCACGCGACCGGCTCGTAGGTCAGTTCCTTCGACCAGGTCGGCTGCGCGGGCAGCACCCGGTCGGGGATGCGGGCGGTCACCTTCACCAGTGTGTCGGCCAGCAGGTGGTAGGGGTGGTCGCGGTTGATCACCCAGTCGCTGTGCATCTTGACGATCCGGTACATCGGCACCCGGTTCACCACGGGTGTGCGCTCCCCGACCGCCTTGAACCGGCGCATCGCGGCATACAGCTTGTCCTCGTCGACGCCCATCGCGACGATGTTGTCGCGCATCTTGTTCAGCAGCGGCACATAGCTGAGCACGCCGATCATCAGTGACGGCTTCACCCAGCCTCCGACCAGATCGATCGCGAGTTTGCGCGCGGTGGAGTGCCCGAGCAGTTCCATCACCGCGTAATCGGTGGCCAGATGCCGGGATTCGTCGGAGTTGATCTTGCGGAACACCTCCTGGGCGATCGGATCGGCGATCTCGTCGGTGACGAATTTGATCAGCGCGCCGTCGAGCGCCACCTCCAGCATCGGAATCACCGTGCCCAGAAACGACAGCGACATGCCGTCGGCGTATTTGTCGAGGAAGTCGATGACCAGCTTGACGTTGATATTCGGTTCGGGGATCTCGTCGCCGTCGAGCATGCCCCAGCGGCGCATCAGGGCCAGTTCGGCATTGGCGTGGCGCTGTTCCTCGGCGTGGAAGAACCGGTAGATCTCGCGCAGTGTCTGCGTCGGGGCCTTCTTCGCCATCGCCGCGAAGCCGCGCGCGCCGACGTTCTCGATCCACATCAGATCCGCCATGAACGGCGTCAGTTTCGCGTGCAGTTCGGGATCGATCAGTTCCGCGCCCGGTGCGTCCCACTCGATATCGGCCAGCGCCCACTGCCGGGACTTGATCTTGGCCAGCATATCGTCGAAGTCGAAGGACATGTCAGACTCCTGTCTTTTCGCTGTCGGCCGATGCCGGGGCCGAATCCGCTTGCGGCAGATATCGGTTCAGCAGGCCGAGGGCCCGGGTGTAGGTGGCCGGGAATTGTCGTTTGAGATGCCAGACGACCACCGCGTCCAGCTGCGGCAGCACATGCAGGCGGCCGCGCTCGTGGGCGTCGAGGGTGATGCGCGCGACGTGGTCGGGCGAGAAGCCGGTCCAGCGCATCAGTTCGGTGGCCAGGCGGGCCGATCCGGCGGTGATGCGCCCGTCGCGGGCGACGTTGGTGCGCACGAAGGTCGGGCACAGTACCGTCACGGTGACGCCGGTGCCCGACAGTTCGGCGGCGAGGGTTTCCGACAGCGACACCACGCCCGCCTTGGAGACGTTGTACGGGGCCATCGCGGGTGCGGCGGCGAATCCGGCCGCCGAGGCCACATTGATGATGCCGCCGCGACCGGCCCGGCGGAGCCGCGGCACGAACAGTTCGCATCCGTGCACCACACCCCACAGGTTGATGCCCAGCGCCCACTGCCAGTCCTCGAATCCGATGTCGCCCACCGGCTTTCCGCCGATGCCGACACCGGCGTTGTTGATCACCAGGGTCGGCGGGCCGTGGAAGATCGCTTCGCTGTGCTGCGCCAGCGATTCCATCTCCGCGCGCTGGGCCACGTCACAGCAATACGCGTGCGCGCGGCGGCCGTGGATCCGGTCGATGAGCGCGACCGTCTCCTCGGCGCGGCCGAGGTCGATATCGGCACAGATCACCTCTCCCCCGCGCCGGGCCAGCTCGAGGGCGAAGGCACGCCCGATCCCGCTGCCGGCCCCGGTGACGACGGCCTTCGCGTCATAGGTACTGCGGTCGCCGCCGATCACCGACCGCAGCGCCGCATTCGCCCCCGCCATCGCATCCACGATCCACATCACTATCCCGCCTCTCGGGCACTCGATACCGGTTGTGCCGCACGGGATCGCGCGAGTACCCCGGTGATGAAGGCGGCCGCGCGGCGCAATGCCGCCGCGGCCTCCGGTACGGCCAGCGGCAGCGCCTGGAAGCCGTGGATCTGGCCCGGCCACACCTCCAGTTCGCACGGCACGCCGGCGGCATGGGCGAGGTCGCGGAGGTGGTGCGCGTCGGCGGCGAGCATTTCCGCGCCGCTCACCTGAACGAACAACGGGGGCAACGCGATTCCCGCGGGGATGCGCAGCCGCAGCCGCGGCGAATCCTCGGGTTCGTCGCCGGTGTACAACCGCACCGCGGCACGACCGGTGCGCGCGGAGGCCATGGCCTCGGCGGCCCGGCGTTCGCAGCCGCGGGCCAGTTCGAAGGACAGATCGATCAGCGGTGAGAACAGCACCGCGCCGGCCGGCTGCGCCACTCCGGTGCGAGCATTGTCGAGCAGCAGGTCCACGCACAGATGCCCGCCGGCCGAGTCACCGCCGATCACGAGGTCCCCGGCCCGGTAGCCCTGGGCCAGCAGCCAGCGGTAGCCCTCGGCCACATCGTCGGCCGCGGCCGGGAAGGGGTGCTCGGGCGCGAGCCGGTAGTCGACGACGAAGACCGGGAGTCCGGTGGCGCGGGACAGTCGCGACGCCAGACCGCGATGGGTGCGCGCCGAGCAGATGACATAGCCGCTGCCGTGCACGTAGTACAGGGCGCGATCGCCGTGACCGACTCCGGCAGCGCACACCCACTCCCCGCGCAACCAACCCGAACGCACCTGTGTCACAAGGGTTCCCGGCAGCACCGGCCCGCAGATCGCCATGATCGACGCGACCAGCCCACGGGCCGCGGCGATGCCGAGCGGATTCGCCGGTAGCAGGCAGTTGATCGGCCGTACCCCGTACCGTCCTGCGGTCAGCGCCAGCCGCGAACGCAGCGACGGTGACGACGGGACCGGTGCGGTGGCCGACGGCGAGGTCTCCGTTGACCTTCTCGTCTCCATATACCGAGCATCAGCTACCTATGTGCCATTTGTCAATGGCAGATAGCATCGCCGGTCACGCCCGGGCTGGGCCACCTCCGTGACCAGGGCGCCGAGCATGTCCCGCGCGAGTTCGGCATGTTCGCGTAGATCCGGAGAGGCCTCGTTCGCGGCGAGTTCGACGATGGTGTTCAGTTCACCGAAGGCCACCACCAGGCGGCGCAACGCGGCGCGCTGCTGGGCGGCCGAGAGGCCGTTGATACTCACATCCGAGGGATCGCCACGCCGGATGTTTCGTTACGGCGCCGAACGATCGAGCAGTGCGCCGGCCGGACCGAGGCTCAGCATGCCGGTGCCCGCTCCGAGCAGTTCGCCGCGCGCCGGGGACAGGGCGCGATGCACCTGACGCGCGGTACTCCGGTCCGCGCATCGGTCGGCGGCGATTCCCATTAGCGCCCAACGCAATTCGGCCAAGTGGTCCGGCGGCGGCGCCGGCGCCGCGCGCAGCAGCTCGTGCGCGCGCTCGGGTTCGAGCAGCGCGGCGGCGTAGGGAGTGTTCGGCCCGAAGTCGGCCGCGGCGAATTCGGCCGGGTCCCGGCCTGCCCGCAGCGCGAGGCACAGACCGGTCAGCGGCGCGAGACCCGCTGCGACACCGGGCATGCCGCAGCCCGGCAGGGTGGCGAGCGCGCGTTCGTAGGCGTCTGCCACTTCCGGTTCCGGCCGGTCGGTCAGGACGGTGCGCAGCGCGCGGTACCAGGTGGTGAACACCCCGACGAGGTCGCGCTCGTAGCGTACCGCGAGACGGTCGGCCGCGGCGGCATGCTCGTCGGCGACGGCCACCTCGCCCACCGCGGCCGCGGCCTGCATCGCGACGAGATGACCCAGGATCAGGTAGGTCGACAGGTCGTGCCGGCGCGACACCGTGATCAGCTCCTGCGCGAGCCGCGCCCGCATCGGCCACCGGCCCGGCGTGTGGAAGGACTGCAGGAATCGGGCGTCGAGAGCGAGCACGAGCACGGCCGGATCCCCCAGGTCGCGGGCGATGCGTTCGGCCGCTCGCGCGGCGTCGGCGCCGGACGTGCCACGGCGGCCGCGGGTTTCGATCGCGAACAGCGCGAGCAGCCGGGCGCGCAGCGCGGGCGCGGCATCGTCGTCCAAGCGTTCGAGGGTGGTGCGGGCGGCCTCGGCCACGCGCGCCGACCGGGCCGGATCGTCGAGCACCGACCAGACCCCCGGTACCTCCATGCGGGTCAGCGCGGTGGCCGTGAGTTCGGGATCGCCACTCGCGAACAGGTCGTCGATGGCGTGCGCCCGGCGGTCCTGGGCGGTCATCAGACCGGTCGCGTCGGTCAGGGCCAGGCCGCGCAGCAGATCGGCGGAGGAGGTGATGCGGCTGCGCGGGCCGGTGGCGCCGTAGGCGGCGACAGTGTCACGCCACAATCGGTGCTCACCGAATTCCGGTTCTCCGGTGAGGATTTCGCGTTCGAGGGCGATCAGTTCGGCGCTGGGATCCAATCCGGCTTCCGTGCCCAGCCGGGTTCGGGCCCGCCGCAGCGCCGCCAGCGCGTCGGCCGGCCTGCCACAGTCCGCGCGCCTGCAGCAGCCAGGCCCGCTCCCGCACGGGATGCTCGTGCAGATAGGTTTCGAGTTCGGCGACGGCCTGTTCCGGCCGTCCCTGGCGGATTCGCGCCTCCGCGAGCATTTCCACTGCCGCAGAACGTAATTCATCGAGCTTCGCGATGTCTCCGGCCGCCCACCGGTAGTCGCCGTAGGCGTCTCCGCGCCAGAGCGCCAGCGCCGTCTCCAGCGTCTCGATCCGCTGCGGCCCGGCCCGATTCGCCGCCGCGCGGACCAGATCGTCGAAATACCAGGCGTCGACGTGATCGCGAGGCAGCACCACGCGGTATCCGGCGCCCTCGGTGACGATCACGCGGGCAGGGGTGCGCGGCGCGCGGCCGGGTTCCAGGGCACGGCGCAGTGCGGCGACGAAGGTGCGCACAGCGGCGACCGCGCCCGGCGGCGGGTCCTCCCACAGGTCTGCCACCAAGGCCGGCACCGGCACCACCCGTCCGCCGGCGGCGATCAGGCGGGCCAGCACCTCGGCATGCCGGGGGCCGTGCAGCGGCAGCGGCGTCCCGTCGGCGGCGACGGCCCGCACCGGGCCCAGCACACTGGCCGTCGGTGCCGCGTCGGGGCCGGTGAGCTGCGCACTCATCGGTTGCTCATTGCCGCCGCCGAGCATGGACATCGCACCGAACCAGCCTAGAGAAGGGATCGTCACCGCATGTCCGCACCCACCGTCCCCGGTTTCGACTACGACCGCGTTCCGGTCGCCGAGGATGTCGCGTTGTCCGTCGCGCACGCCGGCTCCGGTACTCCGATCGTGCTGTTGCACGGCTTCCCGCAGACGCATCTGATGTGGCGTCACGTCGCACCGGCGCTGGCCCGCGACCACACGGTGCTGTGCCCGGACCTGCGCGGCTACGGCGACAGCGATAAACCGGTCGCCGCCGATTCCGGCACCTATGCCAAACGCACGATGGCCTCCGATGTGATCGCGCTGGCCGACCACTTCGGATTCGATCGGTTCGCGCTGGCCGGACACGACCGCGGCGCCCTGGTGGCGATTCGCGCCGGACTCGACCGGCCCGATCGGATCTCCCATCTCGCGGTGCTGGATGTGCTGCCGACATCGGATATGTGGGAGGTCCTGCACGGCCACAGCGCCGCAGTCGCCTTCCACCTCTATCTGATGGCCCAGCCGCCCGGGCTGCCCGAGCGCATGATCCGCGCGAGCGCCGACGACTTCTTCGGCCATTTCCTCGACGCCTGGTGCCTGCGCCCCGACGCGATTCCCGACGACGTCCGCCGGGAGTACCTGCGCGCGTGTGCCGGCGCGGTGGATTCGATCGTCGCCGACTACCGTGCCTCGGCCACCGTCGATCTCGACCACGACCTCGCCGACCGCGCCGCCGGACACCGACTCACCATGCCGGTCACCGTGATTCAGCAGGATTGGGGCGCCGAACTCGGTTACGACGCGGCCGCGGTATGGCGTGAATGGGCCACCGATCTCGACCACCGCACCCTCGCGCTGGGGCATTTCATGGCCGAGGAGGCGCCGGACGCGGTGGTCGATGTGATCACCGATCTCCTGCGGCGCTGAGCGACACGCCGGGCATATCGCGACCGAGGGAGGTCGGCAGTTGCCGACGAGGGAACCGCCGGCCTTCCCCGGCGCGGGCGAGCTGCCGTCGGCGAAGACTGAAACCCCTGCACCACTGCGGGTTTCACCGCCACATGACCTGCTCCCCCGCGTAGCGGATGCGCACGTGCCATATAGGGCACGTACAGTGCGCGGTATCGGACGAGCGCAGGCGAGGGGGCCGTAGAGGTGAGCAGCGACAGCCGGGCCGACGAGATACGCAGCGGCGGTGAACCGAACGCGCACAGCGGCGCGACCGCGATTGCGCCCACCGACGCCGATGTCGATACCACTCTCGATTTCGAGACGCACACCGGTGCGGTGACGATGGCCGACGAACGCATCGGCGTCAACGACGCGGTCGCGGCCGTCCTCACCCGCTGGATCGGATCGATGCCCGCGCTGTATCTGGTGCTCATCGGGTTCAGCGCCTGGATGGCGCTGGCGACCTGGGGGCCACTGCGCCCGGTGGACCCGTATCCGTTCCCGTTCCTGCTGTTCGTCGACAATGTCGCGCAGCTGATCCTGTGCCTGGTGATCTTGGTGGGCCAGCGGGTGCTCAGCGCCGCCGCCGACCGCCGGTCGGTGCAGACCTACGAGAACACCGAGGCGATCTTCGCCCAGGTCGCGGATCTGCAGGCACATCTGGACCACCACGACCGCGCGCTCAGCCGGGGCCTGAGCCTGCTCGAGTCGACACCGCATCCGTGGATCGAACGGCATCGGGTGCAGCCGCCGCCGCAGGCCGCCGACCAGGCGGTCAGCACCAACGACCGGATCGCGGTGTGGCTGACCGAGCGACTGGGCAGCGTGTGGGGCTTCTATCTCGCGCTCGGCTCGCAAATTCTGTGGGTTGTGCTGGCGCAGGCGGGAATTCAGCGGGTGGACCCGTACCCGTTCGCCTTCATGGCGTTTCTGTCCACGCTCGCGCAACTGGTGTTCATGATCGTGATCATGGTGGGCCAGGACGTGCTCGGGCGCACCGGTGACCGCCGTTCCGAACAGACCTTCCTCGACGCGCAGGCGGTCCTGCACGAATGCCGGCGGATGAAGGCCCGGCTCACCGCACAGGACCGCGTCATCGACAGCCTCACCGGATACGTCACCGACCGGGTCAGCGAACAACTCGGGCGGGCGCTGCACGAAACCAGCGAACGGGTCGACCACCAGGCCCGCGCCCACACCGTCATGACCACCGGTGAGGCGCCGGCCGACGCCGCCGCCCTGCGCCACTGGAACGAACTCCGCGACCAGGATCGCCGCATATATCGGCTGCAGGCCCGCGGTATCGGCGAAGATCTGGCCGCGATCGGCTGCTTCATGGTGCCCGCCTTCGATCCGGCCTTCGCGGTCACCTTCGACGACGACGAGATCGGGCTGCTCGCGCGGCTGGACTACGAACGCCGGATCGCGGATCGGCGCGCTCTGCTCGGCGGAGCCGCCCACCCCGATCCCGACGACGCCGAACCGCTGCCGTGGCCGGAGCTGCCCCGGTCCGCGCGGATCCGCTACCTGCAGGCGGCCCGGCGCATCCCGGTCATGGTCTCCGGTGCCGGCTTCCAGGTGCTGCGCAGCACCCCGCCCCGGGTCCGCGACGCCGCCCGCGCCCACCTGACGTAAGGTCGCGATCCATGAGCGAGGATCTGTTGGGTAAGGGTGCGCTGGTCAGCGGCGCGAGCCGCGGTATCGGGTACGCGGTGGCGGCGGAGCTGCTGCGGCGTGGCGCGAACGTGCTGATCACCGCCCGCAAACCGGAACCGCTGGCCGAGGCGGCCGACCGGCTGCGCGCGCTCGGCCATCCGGGAAAAGTCGTTGCGCTGGCGGGCAATTCGGGTGACGAGGCGGCGCGCGCCGAGCAGGTGGATACCGCCGTCGCCGAATTCGGATCCCTCGACATCCTGATCAACAACACCGGCATCAACCCCGTCTACGGGTCGTTGATGGAGGCCGATCTCGGCGCGGTGCGCAAGATCTTCGACGTCAATGTGGTCGCGGCGCTGGGCTATGTGCAGCAGGCCTATCGGGCGTGGATGGGCGAGCACGGCGGCGCGGTGGTGAACCTCGCGAGTGTGGCCGGCATCCGCTCGACGGGTGTGATCGCGGCCTACGGCGCGTCCAAGGCGGCCCTCATCCGGCTCACCGAGGAACTGGCCTGGCAGCTGGGTCCGTCGATCCGGGTGAACGCCGTCGCGCCGGGCGTGGTCAAGACGAAATTCGCCGACGCGCTGGTCACCGACAACGAGGAAGCGGTGGCCGCGACCTATCCGCTGCGGCGCCTGGGCACTCCCGAGGATGTGGCCGCGCTGGTCGGCTTCCTCGTCTCCGATCAGGCCGCGTGGATCACCGGCGAGGTGGTGCGGGTCGACGGCGGCCTGCTGGCGACCGGCGGTATCTGACCGGGCGACCGCACACCCCGTCAGCGGAAGGCGAGGGCGCCGAGGATGTCGTCGTGCCGGTACTTCAGGTACTTCTTCACGGTGCCCTCGTCCACCGAGCTGGTCGCGGTGGCGAAGGTGACGACGAGGAACTGCTTCTCGGCGTCGTCCTTCCACTTGCCGGTCGTGAAGTTCGAGATGTAGGTGCCGGGCCGCAGTTTCAGGTCGTCGTCGGTATACGCGCCGGGTGCGGCCGCGGCGGTGTCACTGCTCGACATCCCCATGATGAACTGGGTCAGCATCAGCGAACCGCCCTCGGCCTTGTACACCATCTCCGCCGCGTACCGGCAGCCCAGCGACGTGAGCTTGCCCCCGACCTCGATATCGGCGCAGCTGGGATGGTCGCGTCCCTCGACCCAGTCGGCGTGCAGTTCCACATCGCCGGCCTTGAAGTTCCAGTCGTGCCCGTATTCCTGATAGCTCAGGTGGCCGGACGTGTCGGGACTCGCGCTGGTGGTCGGGGCCGCGGTGGTGGTCCGGGCGTCGGTGGTGGCGGGGACGAGCGCGGGCGTGCTGGTTCCGCCGGCCCGGTCGTCGCCGCCGGAGTCGCGAGTCGCGACCACCACGATGCCGCCGGCGATCACCAGCAGCGCGATCACGCCGAAGACGATGCCGACGACGAGCCCGTTGTTGTTCTTCGGCGGCGGCGGAGTCGGATAGCCGCCGGGAGCGGGCTGCCCCCAATGAGGCGCGGGCATCTGCTGATCCCACGCCGGCGTCTCCCACCCGCTCGGTGCCGCGTCCCAGCCCAAGCCGGGCTGGTTCGGGTCGCGCCCCCACCCCGCGTCGTGGGGTTGTTGCGGGCCGTAACCGTACGGCCCGGATCCGGGGGGATACGTCATCTGCTGCCACCTTCCGCGTCCCGGGGCAGCGCCCTCCGCGGTTGTGGTCCCCCCGGGCATCGTGGGTCGACCCTACCGGACCCGACACACCCCCCGTGATGCGACGGCCGGTCGCACCGCGTCCGTCCGATCTGCTGCAATGGCGGCATGAGTGCCGATCTCATCGTCTGCGGGCTCGGCCCGTCCGGGCGGGCACTGGCGCATCGCGCCGCCGTCCGCGGACTCGCCGTGACCGCGATCGATCCGCATCCGTGGCGCCGGTGGCCCGCGACCTACGGCACGTGGGCCGACGAATTGCCGGACTGGCTGCCGGCCCGGGTCGTGGCCGCGACGATCGAGCGGCCGCTCGCCCGGGGTATCCGCGAGGTCGAAATCGCCCGTACCTATCAGGTTTTCGACACCGCGGCGCTGCAGGACGCGCTGGACCTGTCCGGCGTGCGGGTGATCGCCGACCGGGTCCTGGACATCGAGCGGCCCGACCGCGTGCGGCTGGCTTCGGGCCGGACACCGACCGCGCAGCGCGTGGTCGACGCCCGCGGCCTGGCCCGCGACGTGCGACGAGCCGAGCAGACCGCCTACGGCGTTGTGCTGCACCGTGATCGCGAACCGGCCGTCTTCATGGACTGGTCCCGGGACAACGGCACCGAGGCCGACGAACCGGCGTCGTTCCTGTACACGATCCCGCTGGGCGGCGGCCGGGTGCTGTTCGAGGAGACCTGCCTGGCCGGACGGCCGGCGATCGGCCAGGACGAGCTGCGGCGCCGGCTGGAACACCGATTGCGCTGCCGGGGAATCGAATTCGGCGCGGACGCACCGATCGAACGGGTACGCTTCCCGGTCGAGGGCGGCCGGGCCCGCGACGGCGTCTTCGGGGCGGCGGGTGGGCTGCTGCATCCGGCGACCGGATACAGCGTCGGCGCCGCACTCTCCGCCGCCGACGCCGTGGCCGCCGGGCAGAGCCTGTGGCCGGTCCCGGCACGTCTGGTGTACGCCCTGCGCCGGGCCGGCCTGCGGGCACTGCTCGCGCTGCCGCCCGAGCAGCTCCCGGTCTTCTTCGACGCCTTCTTCGCCTTGCCCCCGGACCTGCAACGCGCCTACCTGTCCGGGCGCACCGATCTGCGCGGCACCGCCGCCGCCATGACCGCGCTGTTCCGGGAACTTCCGTGGCCGCTGCGCCGGATCCTGGCCACGGCCGCCGCGCCGGGTGCCGGTCGCGGCCGCGCGGGCGGGCCCGCCGTTCAGCCGTGATCGAAGACCAGCGCGGTGGTGTTGTCGGTGGCACCCGCCGTGATCGCCGCCTCGACCAGGGCGTCCGCGGCGGTCGACGCGGAGTCGGAGTCGGCGAGGATCTGCTTGATCTCGGTCATCGGCAAGGTCTTGTGCACCCCGTCCGTGCTCAGCAGCCAGCGCCCGGCGCCGGTGCCGGTGATGCCGTGGCCCACCGCCTCCGGCCGCACGGTCCGCGCCGAGGTCGTCACCATATGGTGCATCCGGGGCGCGACGGTGATGCCGCGCGCGTTCATCATCTCGGCGACGGTGTGATCGCTGGTGATCTGATGCAGCACCCGCCCGTTCCAGTGGTAGGCCCGGCAGTCGCCGACCCAGGCGATATCACAGGGGCCGTCGATGCGGTCCGGTGTCGGGCACACGGCCACGACCACCACACTGTCGGCGGAGGGCTCGGGGAATTCGCGCAGCAATTGTTGTCTGGCGGCAAGGATTCCGGCGGCCGCACTGCCACCGACGGCCACCCGCGCCGCGACCTGCGCCACGGTGCGCGCCGCCCGCGCGGCCAGCAGATGATCGCCGATGCCGTCGGCGACGGCGAAGGCGCTGCGCCCGACCGCGGAGTCGATATAACCCGACACCGCGTCGGCATTCAGCGACCGGCCGCCACGCCGGCTGACCGAATGCGCTGTGATTCCCGTGAGCCGCATCAACTCACGCCGTGTGATTGCCGTCGTCACCGCTGTGTGCACGGCCGACCTCCTCGACTGCCCCTGCCGACTGCGGTTCCGCTCGTTCGCGCCGACGATCGCCTGGACCGCGACCGGCTCCGAAACTGCCCTGAACAGAACTCGCCTGCTCAGACTATGTCAGCTGGGACCGTGCTCAACCTGTGAAAAGGGGCACGAGTTCATTACAGGCCGCCGTCCGGGGCGTCCATCGGCCACGTTCGGCACCCGAAATGCCCGGATCGCCCGTTCTCGGACGCTCGGACGAGCGTGTCCGTGACCGGTGCGACGCCGCCCCTTCGCCCGGCCGTGACCTGCGGTGTGCGGTTGGTCGCGGTCATCTCGGCTCGGCCGGGCCCGCCACCGTCGCGGTGAGCGCGCGGATCTCGCGCACCAGGTGATCCAGCGGGGTGCCGGTCGGAAACACCGCCGCCGCGCCCGCCTCCAGGAGTTTCGGCACATCGGCCTGCGGGATGGTGCCGCCGACCACGACCGCGATATCCGCGGCGTCGGCGGCGCGCAATCCCTCCACCACCTTGGTGGTGAGTCCGAGGTGCGCGCCCGAGAGAATGCTCAGCCCCACCACCGCCACATCCTCGGCCACCGCGATCGACACGATCTCCTCGACGCGGCGGCGGATGCCGGTGTAGACGACCTCGAAACCGGCGTCGCGCAGTGTGCGCGCGACGATCTTCGCACCGCGATCGTGGCCGTCGAGGCCCGGTTTGGCGACCAGTACGCGCGCGGGCATCAGAACACCACCGGCTGCCGGAATTCGCCCCACACCGATTTCAGCGCGGCGGTCATCTCCCCCACCGTGCAGTAGGCGTTGGCACAGTCGATGAGCCGATGCATCAAATTCTCGTCTCCCTCGGCGGCGCGCGACAGCGCCGACAGCGTGGTGGCGACCGCGCCGGAATCCCGGTCCGCCTTGACCTTGGCCAGTCGCTTCAATTGCAGATCCCTTCCCGCGGCATCCAATTCGTAGGTGCCGATCTCGGGTGCGGGTTCGTCGGAGGTGAATCGGTTGACCCCGACGATCGGGCGCGCGCCCGATTCGATGTCCCGGTGGGCGCGGTAGGCCTCGTCGGCGATCAGGCCCTGCAGATAGCCGTCCTCGATGCAGCGGACCATGCCGCCGTGCGCGTCGAGATCGGCCATGATCTCGACGATCCGCTCCTCGGTCGCATCGGTGAGCGCCTCGACGAAATAGGATCCGCCCAGTGGATCGGCCACCCGCGTGACCCCGGTTTCGTAGGCCAGGATCTGTTGAGTGCGCAGCGCCAGTGTCGCCGACTCCTCGCTGGGCAGGGCGAACGGTTCGTCCCAGGCGGCGGTGAACATCGACTGCACCCCGCCCAGGACCGAGGCCATCGCCTCGTAGGCCACGCGCACCAGATTGTTCTGCGCCTGGGGTGCGTAGAGCGAGGCGCCGCCGGAGACGCAGCCGAACCGGAACATCGACGCGCGATCGGTCGTCGCGCCGTAGCGCTCCCGCACCAGCGTGGCCCACCGCCGCCGTCCGGCACGGTATTTCGCGATCTCCTCGAAGAAGTCGCCGTGGGTGTAGAAGAAGAACGAGATCTGCGGCGCGAAGTCGTCGATACTCATGCGGCCGCGTTCGACGACGGTGTCGCAATAGGTGACTCCGTCGGCGAGGGTGAACGCCATCTCCTGCACCGCGGTCGCGCCCGCGTCGCGAAAGTGCGCGCCCGCCACCGAGATCGCGTTGAACCGCGGCACCTCGGCGGCACAGAATTCGATCGTGTCGGCGATCAACCGCAGGGAGGGCTGCGCCGGCCAGATCCAGGTGCCCCGCGACGCGTACTCCTTGAGGATGTCGTTCTGGATGGTGCCGGTGAGTTTTTCGCGGGCGACTCCCTGGCGTTCGGCGGCGGCCACGTAGAACGCCAGCAGGATCGCGGCGGTGCCGTTGATGGTGAAGCTCGTGCTGATCTTGTCCAGCGGAATCGAGTCGAACAGGATCTCGGCGTCGGCGAGGGTGTCCACCGCCACGCCGACCCGGCCGACCTCCTCGCTCACCTCGGGATCGTCGGAGTCGTAACCACATTGGGTCGGCAGGTCCAGCGCGACCGAGAGTCCGGTGCCGCCCTGATCGAGCAGATAGCGGTAGCGGCGATTGGATTCCTCGGCGGTGCCGAACCCCGAGTACTGCCGGAAGGTCCACAGCCGTCCGCGGTAGCCGGTGCCGAAATTGCCTCGGGTGAAGGGATATTCGCCCGGCGGGGGCGGTTCGGCGACACGATCGCCCGGGCCGTAGACCGGGGCGAGCGGGATGCCGGAGGAGGTCTGGACGTCGTCGTTCATCCTTGAATATGTTACTTGCAAAAAAAGAGAATGCCAATACCATCAGAGGCGAACGACTGACTTCGAGGAGCGTCATGCCCGCATATCCCTTGGCCGGCCGCACCATGGTCGTCTCCGGCGCAAGCCGCGGGATCGGCCTCGCCATCGCCGTCGCCGCGGCCGCCCGGGGCGCGAATATCGTGCTGCTGGCCAAGACCGCGCAACCGCATCCGAAACTGCCGGGCACCGTGCACACCGCCGTGGCCGAGATCGAGGCCGCGGGCGGGAAGGCCGTCGCGGTGGTGGGCGATGTGCGGCGCGAGGAGGATGTGCGGCGCGCGGCGCAGACCGCGGTCGACCGCTTCGGCGGCATCGATATCTGCGTCAACAACGCCAGTGCGATCGCGGTGGAGCCGACCGACTCACTTCCGGCCAAACGCTTCGACCTGATGCAGGAGATCAACGTGCGCGGCACCTTCCTGCTCACCCAGGCCTGTCTGCCGTCGCTACGCGAGGCGCCCGAGGCCCATGTGCTGACCATCTCGCCGCCACTGAACCTCAGCCCTCGCTGGCTGGGCGCTCATCCCGCCTATACCCAGTCCAAATACGCGATGACGCTGTTGTCGCTGGGATGGGCCACCGAATTCGCCGAGGCGGCGATCGGGGTGAACTGCCTGTGGCCGCAGACCTACATCGCGACCTCGGCGGTGGCGAATATGGCCGACGGGTCCGAACTGCTCGCCTCGGCGCGCGATCCGCGCATCATGGGCGATGCCGCCGCCGAAATCCTTTCCCGGCCTGCGAAATACACCACCGGAAACTGCTACATCGACGCCGAGGTGCTCATCGAATCCGGAGTCCGCGACCTGTCGGGCTACGGCGGCGGCGAGCGGCCGATCCCGGACCTGTTCCTCGGCTGACCGCACGACCTACGCGAATCCCCTGCCGCACAACTCAACTCGTGACCCGGAGGTACTGATGCAGCCGCCCGTCGATATCGCGGTCCGCCAGATACTGGACTATTTCGGCACCTGCCCGCGCTGTGGCTACGCCGCGGAGGCGGTGCGCACCGTCCGCACCTTCGCCGATCATCGCCGCGAGATCGAGATCACCGCCAGCTGCGGCCTGCCCTGCGGCTGGTACGGCGCGGCGCCGCTGACCACCATGACCGGTGCGCACGCGGGGGTCCGGTCGTGACCGGCACGATCGAACCGACCGCCGCCGCGGACGTCGCGCACATCGGCCACTGGATCGACGGCGGCCTCCGGCCCGGCGTCGCCGCGCGCACCGCCCCGGTGACCGATCCCGCCACCGGACGGGTCACGGGCGCGGTCGCCATGGCCGGGCCCGAGGAGGTTCGCGCCGCCGTCGAGTCCGCGGCGGCCGCCTTCCCGGGCTGGCGCGACACCTCGCTGACCCGGCGCACCTCGATCGTGTTCCGCTTCCGCGAACTGCTCAACGCCCGCAAATCCGAACTGGCCGGCCTGATCACCGCCGAACACGGCAAGGTGTTCTCCGACGCCCTCGGTGAGGTCTCGCGCGGTCAGGAAGTGGTCGAATTCGCCTGCGGAGTACCGCATCTGGTGGAGGGCGGGTTCACGCAGAACGTCTCCACCGGCGTGGACGCGTACTCGGTGCGAGCCCCGCTGGGCCCGGTCGCGATCATCTCGCCGTTCAACTTCCCGGCCATGGTGCCGATGTGGTTCTTCCCGCTGGCGGTCGCCACCGGCAATACCGTCGTGCTCAAACCCAGCGAGAAGGATCCCTCGGCAGCGCTGTGGCTGGCGAAGCTGTGGGAGGAGGCGGGACTTCCGCCCGGCGTCTTCAATGTCGTGCAGGGCGACAAGGAGGCCGTGGACGCGCTGTTGACCGACCCCGCGATCAAAGCCGTCTCCTTCGTGGGCTCCACTCCGATCGCCGAGTACGTCTACGCCACTGCGACCGCAACCGGCAAGCGGGTACAGGCCCTCGGCGGCGCCAAGAACCACGCGGTGATCCTTCCCGACGCCGATCTGGACCTGGCCGCGGACGCGCTGGTCAATGCCGGATACGGGTCGGCCGGAGAACGCTGCATGGCCATCTCGGTGGCCGTCGCGGTCGGCGATATCGCCGACGAGCTGGTAGCCCGGGTGGCCGAGCGCACTCGCGGCCTGCGCCTCGGCGACGGGCACGGTGAGGCCGATATGGGACCGCTGGTCACCCGCGCGCATCGCGACAAGGTGGCCGCCTCCGTCGATACCGCCGTGGCCCAGGGCGCCCGCATCGTCGTCGACGGCCGCGGCGCGATCGGCACCGCTGACGCCGATATCGATGTGTCCCAGGGCTTCTGGCTCGGACCGACGCTGCTCGACCACGTGACCCCGGAGATGGCCGCCTATCGCGAGGAGATCTTCGGCCCGGTCCTCGCGGTGGTGCGAGTCGACGGATACGAGCAGGCCCTCGAGCTGATCAACGGCAACCCCTACGGCAACGGCACCGCGATCTTCACCAACGACGGCGGCGCGGCCCGGCGCTTCCAGTACGAGGTCGAGGTGGGGATGGTCGGCATCAACGTCCCCATTCCGGTTCCCATGGCCTACTACAGTTTCGGCGGCTGGAAGAACTCGCTGTTCGGTGACACGCACGCGCACGGCGTACAGGGTGTGCACTTCTTCACCCGCACCAAGGCCGTGACCAGCCGGTGGCTCGATCCGAGCCACGGCGGGCTGAATCTGGGCTTCCCGCGCAACGACTGACCACCCGGACGGCACGCGCTCCGGGCCGCGTCGTACGGGTCGCGAAGATCGGTCACACTGAGCAGATGCCACGATCACAGTCCACCGCGCCGGTTCCCGCTCGCGCCGACAGCGTGCGGCGGACCGCGATCCTGCGCGCGGCCGCGGAACTGTTCGCCTCCGCGGGCTACGCCGGGACGAATGTGAAGGACGTCGCCGACGCCTGTGGCATCCTGCCCGGCAGTCTCTACCACCACTTCGAATCGAAGGAAGCGATCGCGGTCGAACTGCTCGAGCGTTACCACGCCGCGTTGGATGCCGTGGCCCGGTCGGCGCCGCCGCCGTCGGCGATCACCTGCGCCGACCGGGCCTTCGACGTCGTGAACGACTACGCCACCGCCCTCGCCGCCTGCGCGCTGGAACACCGTGCGGCACTGCAGTTGTCGATCTACGAGCCGCACACCGGCGCCGGCACCGCGCTCGTCGCGCTCGCCGCCGACCCACCCTCCGCACCGACGACAGCCATGCGCGCCCTGCTCGACGCCGCGGCGGATCACGGCTACCTCACCGCGGCCGTGGACCGTTCCGTGCTGGCCGAACAGCTGTGCCAGACCATGTTGCACATCGGCCTGTCGGTCCTGCATCGCGAGAATTCCGCCGACCGCGTCGCCACGGTGGTGTGCCGCCTGCTGCTCGACGGCCTGCCCGCCGTGCCGGCCTCCCCCGCAGCACTCGATCGCTCCGCGGCCCTGCGCGCCGCGCGCGAGAGCGTCGCCACCTGGGCGAATCCCGACGACACCGGCGACGACGACCGCACCGCCCGGCTGCGCGCGGTGGCACGCGCGGAGTTCGCCCGCCGCGGTTACGAGGCGACCACCATGCGCGATATCGCCACCGCCGCCGGAATGGGCGCGGGCAGCGTGTACCGGACCGTGGAATCGAAACAGGCGCTGCTGGATTCGATCATGGGGTCCTTCCACGACGAGATTTCGCGCGCCTACGCCGCGGTGGTCGGCACCGACAGCTCCGCCGTCGCCAAACTCGACGCGCTGACCTGGATCAATCTCAACGCCCTGCGGCGTTTCGACCTCGAGTTCGCGATCCAGCGCGCGTGGTTCCGGTCCACTCCCCCCGACACCAGCGACGTGATCGAGGTCCTGCGCCGGCGCGCACGTCAGATCGCGACCGTCGTCGACCAGGGCCGAGCGGACGGCGAGATCACCATCGAGGGCATCACCAAGAGCCGGCTGTCGGCGTGTGTGCGCGACCTGATCTGGATGCCCCCGCCGGTGGTCGCGCGTGTGGGAATCGATGCGGCACACGCACATTCCCGCGCGACTCTGCTGTGCGGCGCCACTCGCACCGCCCCCGCCGCCTGACCGCCGGACGACGGCCCTTGTGCGCCGGACGGGTCTCGACGTACAGTTGCGGAACAAATATTTGGTTCGCGCATTCGCTCCGGCGAACGCGCACCGGTCCGTCCGCCGCACAGCTTTCCGGGCACTCTCCCCGACCGCCGGGCCGACGGCAGCCCGCGAACGCATTCGAATTTCCGCAACGGAGCCCGCATGACCGACCATCCCGAGCCGGACCGTTCCGCCTCGCCGAGACCGAATCCCGCAGCTGCGCGGCATTTCCCGCAGGAGGGCCGATGATCACTCTCCCCGACGGCAGCACCAGCCCGCTGATCGATGCCAGCGTGCACATCTTCTTCCAGGGCAACGCCGAACTGCGCACCTGGCTGCGCGAGCCGTACAGCGCTCGCGGCTACCCGGATGTGGAGATGGACTGGTACGGCGCGCCCGGCGGTGAATACACCCCGGGCACCATCCTGTCCGAGGGCGGATATCCCGGCTCCGAGCCCGACGCCGTGGGGCAGGTGCTCTTCGGCGAGCGCGGGACCGACATCGCCGTCCTGCATCCGATGACCCGCGGCATCATGCCCGACCGCCACCTGGGGACCGCGATCGCGAGCGCGCACAACGAGATGATGATCTCGCGCTGGCTGGACTCCGGCACCTACGCCGACCGCTACCGAGGCACGCTGCGGGTGAATCCGGAGGACATCTCCGGCGCGGTCCGCGAGATCGAACGCTGGGGTTCCCATCCGCGCGTCGTGCAGATCGGCATTCCACTGCAGTCGCGCGAACTCTACGGAAAGCCGCAGTTCTGGCCCCTGTGGGAGGCCGCGGCGGCCGCGCAGCTGCCGGTCGCGGTGCATATCGAATCCGGTTCGGGCGTGGCCTATCCGCCCACCCCGTCCGGACATCCGCGCACCTACGAGCAGTACCTCGGCTTCATGGCACTGAATTATCTGTACCACCAGATGAACATGATCGCCGAGGGCGTGTTCGAACGCTTTCCCGATCTGCGCTTCGTGTGGGCCGACGGCGCCGCCGACCTGCTCACCCCGATGATGTGGCGGATGGACACCTTCGGCCGTCCGCACCTCGAGCAGACGCCGTGGGCGCCGCGCATGCCCAGCGACTATCTACCCGGCTCGATCTACTTCGTCCAGGGCCGGCTCGACGGGCCCGGCGATGTCGAATTCGCCGGAGACTGGCTGGAATTCACCGGCAAGGACGACATGATGATGTTCGGCTCGAGCTATCCGCACTGGCAACTCGACGATCCGGCGCGGCTGCCGTCGGCGCTCACCCCCGCCCAGCGCGAGAAGCTGCTGTGGCGCAATGCCGCCGGACTGTACGGCATCGACATTCCCGCCGCGGCGACGACGCGGTAACCGGTATCGGAATCGAAAGGGATACCCATGACGCAGGCGAATACCGACGTACGCGAACGGATTCCGAGCACCGATCGGGTCGCGGTGCGAGTGGTCGACTCCGACGTCCACCCGGCGCCCCGGCCGGGACGGCTTGCCGAACTCTACCCGGAGCCGTTCCGCAGCAAGTACTTCCTCAACCGCCACGTCGGCAGCACCATCTTCTACGACGCCCCCGACTTCGCCTACGCCTACGCGATGCGGGTGGACGCCTTCACACCCGACGGCGGTTTCCCGGGTAGCGATCCCGACACGCTGTTCCGGCAGCTCATCATGGGCGCCGGCTCCGATATCGCCATCCTCGAGCCGGGCCTGCACCAGGCCCGGCTGCCGGAGGCGACCTCGGCGGCCGCGGCGGCGGTCAACACCTGGCTGGACCAGGACTGGCTCGACGGTCACAACAACTGGCATCAGCGCTATCGCGGTTCCATCAGCGCCGCGGCCGAGGACCCGGCCGGCGCGGTCCGCGAAATCGAGAAATGGGCCGGACATCCGTATATGGCGCAGATCCTCATTCGCGCGGAACCGCGCCCGGCGTGGGGCGATCCGATGTACGACCCGGTGTGGGCGGCCGCGGTGAAGCACGACCTGCCGGTGGCCTGTCACCTCTCCCGCGGGAATTTCGAGATGCTGCCGATGCCGCCGGTGGGATATCCCAGCTACAACCACGATTTCATGGTGACCTACTCGCTGCTGGCGATGAATCAGGTGATGAGCCTGATCTTCGACGGCGTCTTCGACCGCTTCCCGGCGTTGCGCATCATCCTGGTCGAGCATGCGTTCACCTGGATCCTGCCGCTGATGTGGCGGATGGATGCGATCTACGAGGCGCGCAAAGCTTGGGTCGAGATCAAGCGCAAGCCGTCGGAGTACGTCAAGGAGCACATCAAGTTCACCACCCAGCCCCTGGACTATCCCGAGGACAAGACGGAATTGACCCGGGCACTGGAATGGATGGAGGCGGACAGGATTCTGCTGTTCTCCTCGGACTATCCGCACTGGACCTTCGACGATCCGCGCTGGCTGGTCAAACATCTGCCCGAGCACACCCGCGAGCCGGTGATGTTCGGCAACGGGCTGAAAACCTACGCCAACCTGCCCGATACCGTGCCGGTACTGCCCGGGCAAGTGCGGGTGTTCTGAGATGAGCGACGACCTCGCGGCCACGCCGCGGCTGCCGCAGGGGCGTGAGCACGCCGTCGCCACCGTCGACGAAATTCCGCCCGGGACACATAAACTCGTCCCGATCGGCCGCCACGGAGTCGGCGTCTACAACGTCGACGGCACCTTCTACGCCATCGCCAATTACTGTCCGCACGAGGGCGGCCCGCTGTGTTCGGGCCGTACCCGGGGACTGACCGCGGTCGACGAATCGGTTCCCGGTGACGCGGTCAGCGTGCGCGGCGGCGAATACATCTACTGCCCGTGGCACCAGTGGGGATTCGAATTGGCCACCGGCACCACCGCGGTGAAACCGGAATGGAGTATCCGCACCTATCCCGTGCGGGTGGTCGGCAACGACGTTCTGGTCACGGCCTGATGGGTCAGCGCCCGGAGGCGGCAACGAAGTGTCACCACGTAGGGCGCCCCATCAGGCGACGAATAGCGCAGCTTGATCCGACACAGACGAGGAGGTCTGTCCATGCCGATCGCCGAAATCCGCGGTGGTGAGGTCTATTACGAAATTCTGGGCGAGTCCGGTCCGCTGATCGTGCTCACTCCCGGTGGCCGGTTCAGCATCGAAATTCCGGGGTTGCGGCCGCTGGCCGAGGCCCTGGTCGCCGGTGGCCACCGGGTCCTGCTGTGGGACCGGCCCAACTGCGGCCGCAGTGAGGTCGCGTTCTGGGGTCCCACGGAATCGCATATGCGCGCCGAGGTGCTGCACGATCTGCTCGTGCATCTGGATACGGGTCCGGTGATCATCGCCGGCGGCTCCGGCGGTGCGCGGGATTCCATTCTGACGGCGATGCTGTATCCGGAGATCGCGACGAAGCTGATCGTGTGGAATATCGTCGGCGGCAACTACGGCTTGATCGCGCTCGGTTCGCATTACATCATTCCCAACATTACCGCGGCGAAGATCAAGGGCATCGAGGGTCTGATCGAACTGCCGGAATGGCAGGAACGCATCCAGGACAATCCGAAGAACAAGGACCGGCTGCTGGCTCTCGACGCCGAGGAATTCCAGGCGCAGATGTTGCGCTGGCTCGACGCCTATGTTCCGAAACCGGGTCAGACGATTCCCGGGGTGACCGATTACGAGTTCTCGAAGCTGAAGATTCCGACGCTCATCATCCGGGGAGGTGAGCGCGATATCGACCACCCCAAGCGGACGTCGATGGAGGTGCACTGCCTGATCGAGGGTTCGATCCTGATCGATCCGCCGTGGCCCGAGGACGCCTGGCAGCAGGGTCAGAAGGCGCGCGCCCGGGGAGAGGGCAACATCTTCGACACCTGGGTGCTGGCCGCGCCGGCGATCCTGGACTTCGTGCGGCAGTAGCGGTGGAAATCGGCGAATCGCGGTGTGCCGGTGAGCCGCTCGTAGGCGGCTCACCGCTGTGCTCACCTGGTGACGATGACCACCTCCGAGTTGGTCGCCGCCTCGAGCGCGGTCTGGATCCGGCTCTCCGGGATGCGCTCCAGATCGGCGCGCGCCAGGCGGACGGTGAGGGTGTCGAAGCCGGCCGCGTCGCAGCTGCGATCGATCTCTCCGGTGATGCCGAATCCGGCCAGGACACCGTGGGCGTCGTCGTCGGTCCCCCGGCTGACGAAGGTGACCGCCCCGGGCCGGACGGCGGAGCCGAAGATATCGGCACACATTCCCACCGCGTGTTCGCGCACGGCGGCCGTGTCGTCACCGTTGATCAGCACCTGGATTTCGCGGCGGCGCGCGGGAAGCTTATCGATATCGGGTGCGGTCACCGATATTCCGGATTTCGCAGCGCGAGAGATGAGTGCGGATATCTTCTTCCCGAATTCCGCGGGCGGCAGTTCCCCGGCGGGATCCACGTCGACACGAATTACTGCGGTACGCATGCCGCCGATTGTAGGCACAGCCATTTCCGCGCCGACGGTTTTCGGCGGCGGACGATATTCCGAAGGACGGATCGATGGATGCGATCGCGAATCCGATAGTCAGCGCACCACCGGGGACGACGCCGCGAATCACCGGCGGCAGCGAGGGCACCGAGTCGGCGGCGGCCTACCGGGCGAGCGGCGGGTACGCGCCGATCGAGGATCCGGCGCGGCTGCTCGCCGAGGTCGTCGAGTCGGGCCTGCGCGGGCGTGGCGGCGCGGGCTTCCCGCTGGGCACGAAACTGCTGTCGGTACAGCGGCATTGCGGTGCCGGAGTGCGGCCGGTGGTCGTCGCCAACGGAGAGGAGGGCGAACCGGCCTCGGGAAAGGACCGCTGGTTGTTGCGCCGGCGCCCCCATCTGGTGCTGGACGGATTACGGGCCGCCGCAACGATTCTCGGCGCCGATCGCGCGGTGGTGTACGTCTCCGACGACCGGGCCGCCGAATCGGTCGCCGGCGCGCTCGCCGGGACCGATCCCGCCGAGCTCGCGGTGCCGATGGAGATCGTCACCGTCGCCGCCCGATATGTGGCCGGGGAGGAGACGGCGGCGGTCCGTGCGATCGACGGCGGGCCCGCCACACCCACCGACAAGCCGCCCCGCCCGTATGCGGCCGGTGTCGGCGCACGCCCCACACTGGTCAGCAACGTGGAAACTCTCGCCCAGCTGGCGTGGATCCACCGCTTCGGCGCGGCGGCCTTCCGTGCCGTGGGCACCGCGGACTCGCCGGGGACCTTCCTGGCCACCGTGACCGGGGGCGGGCGCGAACCGGCGATCTACGAACTGCCGCACGGGTTTTCGTTCCGCGCCCTGCTCGAGTTGCACGGCGTCGCCGCGGACCGCGTGCACGGCGCGCTGCTGGGCGGCTATTTCAACGGCCTCACCAACAGCCGCATCCTCGACGCCCGGCTCGATCACGAGGCGTTGCGAGCGATGGGGACGGGCCTGGGTTGCGGCGCCGTCGCGCTGCTCACGCCCGACGACTGCCCGGTCGCGGTGGCGGCGGCGGTGCTGGACTATTTCGACCGGGAGAACGCCGGTCAGTGCGGCTCGTGTTTCAACGGCACCGCGGCGATGAGCGCGGTCGCCTCCGCACTGCGCGACGGGGTCGCCGAGGCCGCCGATCTGGATCGGCTGCGCCGCTGGGCGACCGTGCTGCGCGGCCGCGGCGCCTGCGGCACCCTCGACGCGGCGACGAATGCGGCCCGGACCCTGCTCGACGAATTTCCGGATGCGGTGGCGCGCCACCGCGGCGGCGGCTGCGCGATCTGCGCGGCCACTCCGTTCGCCGCGGTCCGCCCCTTCGATGTGGAAGCGGTGACCTCGCTGTGAAAATCCGACTCGATCGCACCGTCTGCGACGGCTTCGGCACCTGTGCCAAACACGCGCCGAAGTACTTCTCCCTCGACGACTGGGGCTACGCGTCCCTGGAAGGTGACGGTGTCGTCGCACCCGCCGATCGCGACGGCGTGCACCGGGCACTGCTGGACTGCCCGGTGCACGCCATCACCGAAATCGACAGCGCGACCGAGTAATTCGCGCCGTCAGCGCCAGGGCAGGCAGCCGGCGCTGCGCAGCCGCGAGGCCAATCCGCCGTCGATGCCCACCGGGCCACCGAATCCGCCGGCGCTCAGCGTGGGAACCAGCTGCGCGCCGAGTCCGGCGCCGATCGAACATCCGAGGAGATTGATATCCACGGTGATGATCTCCTTGGGCGGGTTGAGGCCCGAATCGTCATCGGCCGCAGCGACGCCGGCCCCCGCCACCGCGGCGACGGTCAACGCCGCGGCGGCGAGACCGGTGGTGATGATGCGCACGTATCCTCCTTCTGCGCCGATGTGGCGCAGGTCCTTTTCCGACGGCAAACAACAACGACGGCCTGCCGGAACCAGGCCGGCGAGGCCGAAACATAGTGTTGACCGCCGCCGAATCCGGCAAACCACACCCGACGGATCCGGCGGGCCGGCTCGGCGAGGAACCGGTCCTAGGTGGTTGGTGTTTTTCGTGCGGTGACTGGCCTGCTCGAGCAGAATGCTGGGGTGAGTTTGGGGCGTGTGCCGCGCCAGGGTGATCTGCTGCGGTCGACGGTGGAGTTCTGCGCGGGTCGGGTGGCCGAGGATTCGATTTACGGTGTGCTGCATCGTGAATGCGACCGGTTGTTCCCTGATGTGATGTTCGCCGACCTGTTCACCGATGTCGGGCGACGGTCGGTGCCGCCGATGATCGTGGCGGTGGTGATGGTGTTGCAGCGCATCGAGGGCCTGTCGGATCGAGAAGCGGTGGAACGCTTCGCGTTCGATGCCCGCTGGAAGTATGCCGCCGGTGGCCTGGATTTCGACTATCCGGGGTTCGTGCACACGGTTCTGGTGGACATGCGGGCGCGGCTGGCGCGTTCGGATCGCCCGAACCGCATCTTCGACGCGGTGCTCGAGGTTGCCCGCCAGGCTGGGCTGGTGGGCCGGCGCCGGGTGCTGGACTCGACTCCGCTGTATGACGCGGTGGCCACGATGGACACCGTCACCCTGGTCCGGTCGGCGATCCGCGGCCTGCTCACAGCGGCCGGCACCGGTCTGGCCGCGGCGTTGGGTGCGGTGCTCACCAGTGGCGACGACTACGCCAGCGCGGCCAAACCGGGCATCGACTGGGACGATGAGGCCACCCGCGCGCAGTTGATCGATTCTCGTGCCCGCGACGGGATGGCGATGCTGGTGGTGCTGGACGGGCTCAAACTCGACCAGCGCCTGGATGCTGCCGCGCGATTGCTGGCCACCGTGCTCGGCCAGGACATCACCGAAGACGACGACGGGCACTTCGTGATCGTGCGTGGCACCGCCGCGGACCGGGTCATCTCCACCGTCGATCCCGAGACCCGGCACGGACACAAGACATCGGCGCGCGGGTTCGACGGCTACAAGGCCCACATCGCCATCGACCCCGACAGCGAGATCATCACCGCCACCACCGTCACCCCCGGCAACAGCGGCGACGCCGATCCCGCCGCAATGTTGCTTACCGACATCCTGCCCTCTGAAGCCGAAGCCGAAGCCGAAGCGGCGGTGTTCGGCGATGCGGCTTACGGCGCGGGAGAGTTGTTGAAACAGTTGGACGACAACGGAATTCACAACATGGTGAAGGTGCAGCCGTCGTCGTCGGTGAAGGGGATGTTCTCCAAGGACCGTTTTATCATCGATGCGAACCACCGGATGGTGACCTGCCCGGCCGGAAACACCGCTTTCCTCGCTGCCCGCTCCGGCCGCCATGCAGGTGCCGCCTATTTCGGCGACGCCTGCACCGAGTGCTCCCTGCGGGCGCAATGCACCACCGCGGTCGGTGGACGCACCATCACCATCGGCGCTTTCGAGAAATACCTGGTCACCGGCCGTGAGCGCCAACGCGATCCGCACTGGAAAGCCGAATACCGCGCCACCCGACCCAAGGTCGAACGCAAGATCGGCCACCTGATGCGGCGCCGCCACGGCGGCCGCCGCGCCCGCATGCGCGGGCGCGCCAAGATCGAGGCCGACTTCGGCATGCTCGCCGCCGCGGTCAACCTCGCCCGCCTCGCCGTCCTCGGAATCAGCCACACCGCCACCGGCTGGACCACAGTGCCGGCCTGAATCTCAGGCCAGAACCTTGGCGCGCCATGCCATCACACCAAATCATCACGGCACAACCCGAAACGGCGGTCAACGAGTCATCACCATCCGCCGCCGACACCCATCACCGGCCCCCCGATCCACCGCGACAGCGCCTCGGCAGACCCCATTCGACACCAGCCACCTAGGTTCTGTCTCGAAGTGAGTGATGGGGTGGCACCGCTCAGCGGTGCCTCCCCATCAGCATGTTTGTGGAAGATGTTGCTCGCGTTGGCATATGGGT